>CAZRDD010000698.1:0-2613 GCA_964598675.1 uncultured Parafilimonas sp. | reverse complement strand
AATTTACAAACCTAACATTTACCGAAGGAGACTTATAGTAATAAGATGCAGTTGCTATGATAGAATCCCTAGCCTGATCTGTGGTTAACCCTTGTACTTTTATCTTTCCCAATAAAGGTAAATCGATGATTCCCGTTCTATCTACCAGATAATTTGAGGAAGTTTGGCTTAAGCCACTGCTACTGTTACCCGAAAGACTATTCGGTAAATTAGAACCGGAAGCTAGAGGAGAAGATACATTTGTGTTGAAAATTGCTGTGGATGACGGATCAAGAGTCTTTATTTCTACACCCAGAATATCATCTGGCGCAATTAAAAGTTGTTTGTAGGGTGTGTTTACAAAAGAAACCCTCGCACTGTCTGGTAAATCAGCAAAGTATGGCAAGTTTTTATAGGTTTCGCAACCAGATAAAAACCATGCTATTACTATACATAAAAATAGATTTCTTGTTAATCTCATTAATTTAAATTTATTGATTAGCTTTTAATATATCCTTCAAAATCTTTGTGCTCTTTTTTAAATAACTGGTCATGCGATAAAGATTTAAAATATTCGTAGGTTATTTTCAACCCTTCCTGCCTGCTCACCTTAGGCTCCCAGCCAAGTATTTCGCGTGCTTTGGTTATATCGGGCTGCCGTTGCTTGGGATCATCTTTTGGCAAAGGATGATATACCACTTTTTGTTGGGTGCCTGTTAAAGCTATTATCTCTTCTGCAAACTGCTTGATGGTAATTTCAGATGGGTTGCCAATATTAACAGGATAAGCATAATCGCTAAGCAATAACCGGTAAATACCTTCCACCAAATCGTCTACATAGCAGAAGGAACGTGTTTGGCTGCCATCGCCAAAAATGGTTAAGTCTTCTCCACGCAAGGCCTGGCCAATAAATGCTGGCAAAACACGGCCATCGTTAAGGCGCATTCTTGGCCCGTAAGTATTAAATATCCTGATGATCCTTGTTTCCAGGCCATGATAAGTATGGTATGCCATTGTAATAGCTTCCTGGTAACGTTTTGCCTCATCGTATACACCGCGGGGTCCAACGGGGTTTACATTGCCCCAATACTCTTCGGTTTGTGGATGTACGGTAGGGTCGCCATACACTTCAGAGGTTGATGCAATAAGCATTCTGGCACCTTTCTCCTTTGCAAGCCCTAACAGGTTATGGGTACCCATTGCGCCCACCTTGAGTGTTTGTATGGGTATCTTTAAATAGTCTATAGGGCTGGCTGGTGATGCAAAATGCAGAATATAGTCAAGCTTGCCCGATACATGCACAAACTTGGTTACATCATGGTTAAAAAATTCAAACTCTTTTAGATGGAAAAGATGCTCAATATTTTGTAAATCGCCGGTAATAAGATTGTCCATTCCCACAACATCATAACCTTCTTTTATAAAGCGGTCACATAAATGCGAACCTAGGAAGCCTGCGGCTCCTGTAATTAAAATTCTCTTCTTCATGGGATGATGGTTAGTTGGTTTTTATGCCTATGCAATAATAGGTAAAGCCTTTATCTGCAATATCCTTTGCATTGTATACGTTACGCCCATCAAATAACACATGCTGTTTCATGTTTTCCTTCAAAAGCTTCCAGTTGGGTAACCTAAATTCATTCCATTCTGTAACAAGTAACAACGCATCTGCATCTTTCACCGCAGAAATGAGGTCTTCAGTATACAATATTTTGTATCCAAGCATGTGTTTAGCCTCCTTCATTGCTACTGGGTCGTAAGCCTGAACTTTAGCCCCTGCCGCCAATAACGACTCAATTAAAACTACTGATGGCGCATCACGCATATCATCGGTATTCGGTTTAAAGGAGAGCCCCCAAACTGCGAAAACTTTACCTGAAAGGTCTTCTCCAAAATGAGCTACAATTTTATTAAAAAGTACTTTTTTCTGGTCTTCGTTTACCTGCTCAACAGCATCTAAAATCCGCAAATTGTGTTTAAACTCTCTACCAGTGCGTACCAAGGCCTTTACATCTTTAGGAAAACATGAACCACCATAACCAATACCTGGGTAAATGAACCTATTACCAATACGAGGATCTGACCCTATACCTTTTCTAACTTCATTCACATTTGCCCCAACCAACTCGCACAAATTTGCTATATCATTCATAAATGATATTTTGGTGGCAAGCATTGCATTTGCAGCATATTTGGTCATTTCAGCAGAAGGAATATCCATAAACATTATCGGGTGCCCATTTAGTACAAAGGGATTGTACAACTGCTGCAAGATATTGCGTGCATTATCCGACTCTATGCCAATTACAATACGGTCTGGCTTTAAAAAATCATCAACCGCTGCGCCTTCTTTTAAAAATTCGGGATTGGAGGCTACATCAAATGCAATTGATTCATTACGCGCTGCAATAGCCTTTGCTATCTCAGCTTTAACTTTTGTTGCAGTACCTACCGGCACGGGGCTTTTGGTGACTACAACCAGATAATCTTTTATATTTTCCCCAATTGTTTGGGCAACTTTTAGTACATATTTTAAGTCGGCACTGCCATCTTCGCCGGGGGGGGTACCCACAGCTATAAAAGCAACTTCAGCATCCTTTATAACATCGCCAAGATTGGTGCTGAATTGCAACC
>CAZRDD010000697.1:0-2616 GCA_964598675.1 uncultured Parafilimonas sp. | reverse complement strand
CGCCAACATTGCCAGGCCGATTTGCACCGGGACCAAAGAAACCTTTACGGCAACTGCGGCAAATGGCGGCACTGCACCAACCTACCAATGGTATAAAAACAATGTAGTAGTAGGCACTGCAAGCATGTATACCGACAGCTTGTTAAAGAACAGCGACAGCGTATGGTGTACTGTAACAAGCAATGCTGCATGTATCACTACAACATCAGCTACCAGCAATAAACTAAAATATACCGTAAATGCCCTGGCAGCGCCATCTGTTACCATAGCGGCCAATATCGCCAGCCCGATATGTACCGGTACCAAAGTAACCTTTACGGCCACTGCGGTAAATGGTGGTACATCACCAACCTACCAATGGTATAAAAACAATGTAGTGGTGGGCACCGCCAGCACGTACACCGACAGCCTGTTGAAAAACGCTGATAGTGTTTGGTGTGTGTTGACCAGCAATGCAACCTGCATTGCCACCACCACTGCCACCAGCAGCAAGCTTAAATATGCGGTTAATACATTATCGGCCCCAACGGTAACGATAGCAGCAAACATCGCCAGCCCAATATGCACAGGTACCAAAGTAACCTTTACGGCAACTGCGGTAAATGGTGGTACATCACCAACCTACCAATGGTATAAAAACAATGTAGTGGTGGGCACCGCCAGCACGTACACCGACAGCCTGTTGAAAAACGCTGATAGTGTTTGGTGTGTGTTGACCAGCAATGCAACCTGCATTGCCACCACCACTGCCACCAGCAGCAAGCTTAAGTATGCGGTTAATACATTATCGGCCCCAACCGTAAGCATCAGCGGTAATATTGCCAGTCCAATATGTGCAGGCACCAAGGTAACCTTTAGCGCTACGCCGGTAAATGGCGGCACAGCACCAACTTACCAATGGTATAAAAACAATGCAGTGGTGGGCACCGCCAGCACGTACACCGACAGCCTGTTGAAAAACGCTGATAGCGTTTGGTGTGTGCTAACCAGCAACTCTGCCTGCGCTACCACTACCACTGCTACCAGCAGCAAGCTTAAGTATACCGTTAATGCGTTGACAGCACCATCAGTAACCATAGCGGCCAACATTGCCAGCCCGATATGCACCGGCACCAAGGTAACCTTTACGGCCACTGCGGTGAATGGTGGCACGGTACCTGCCTATCAATGGTACAAAAACAATGTAGTGGTAGGTACAGCCAGCACGTATACTGACAGCTTGTTAAAGAACAGCGATAGTGTTTGGTGTATATTAACCAGCAATGCGGCATGTATAACTACCACATCAGCCACCAGCAATAAACTTAAGTATACTGTAAATGCCCTGGCAGCACCATCTGTTACCATAGCGGCAAACATCGCCAGCCCGATATGTACCGGCACCAAAGTAACCTTTACGGCAACTGCGGTAAATGGCGGCACTGCACCAACCTACCAATGGTATAAAAACAATGCAGTGGTAGGTACAGCCAGCACGTATACTGACAGTCTGCTGAAAAACAGCGATAGTGTATGGTGTGTATTAACCAGCAATGCAACATGTATCGCTACCACATCAGCCACCAGCAGCAAGCTGAAATATACCGTTAATGCTTTGTCTGCACCCACGGTAACCATAGCAGCCAGCATAGCCAGCCCAATATGTACCGGTACTAAGGTAACCTTTACGGCTACACCGGTAAATGGCGGCACCGCACCTGTATATCAATGGTATAAAAACAATGTAGTGGTGGGTACTGCCAGCACGTACACGGACAGTCTGCTGAAAAACAGCGACAGCGTTTGGTGTGTATTAACCAGCAACGCGGCATGTATCACTACCACTACTGCCACCAGCAATAAACTAAAATATACCGTTAATGCTTTATCTGCCCCAACGGTAACAATAGCGGCCAACATTGCCAGCCCAATTTGTACCGGTACCAAAGTAACCTTTACGGCCACTGCGGTAAATGGCGGCACAGCACCTGCATATCAATGGTATAAAAACAATGCAGTGGTGGGCACCGCCAGCACGTATACTGACAGCTTGTTAAAGAACAGCGACAGCGTATGGTGTGTGTTAACCAGCAATGCAACATGTATCACTATCACATCAGCTACCAGCAACAAACTAAAATATACCGTAAATGCCCTTGCAGCGCCATCTGTAACGATAGCAGCAAACATCGCCAGTCCAATATGTACTGGCACCAAAGTAACCTTTACCGCAACGCCGGTAAATGGCGGCACCGCACCCACTTACCAATGGTATAAAAACAATGTAGTGGTGGGCACCGCCAGCATATATACTGACAGCTTGTTGAAGAACAGCGACAGTGTATGGTGTGTATTAACCAGTAATGCGGCATGTATCACCACTAATACTGCTACCAGCAACAAACTAAAATATACTGTTAATGCTTTGTCTGCACCATCAGTAACCATAGCGGCCAACATCGCCAGCCCAATATGTACCGGTACCAAAGTAATCTTTACGGCCACTGCGGTAAATGGAGGTACATCACCCGCCTACCAATGGTATAAAAACAATGTAGTGGTGGGTACCGCCAGCACATATATCGACAGCTTGTTGAAACACAGCGACAGTGTATGGTGTGTGTTGACCAGCCATGC
>CAZRDD010000696.1:0-2616 GCA_964598675.1 uncultured Parafilimonas sp. | reverse complement strand
AAGCAAGTATATATTGGTTCATTTGGCAAGAAATTGGGCTTCAATATACTGCATTAGGGCTATACAAAAACCAAATGGCCTTATTTTAATAAGCAGGGAAAAAACACGTACGGCATGGCATGAATACTGGAGGTGCCCTTATTTATTATAAAGCCGTAAACATAAAATATAACGTTGTTGCTAATGGGCTGCACTGTCGCACCAGTCAAAATGCTGCAGGTTGTGGGCATAATGGTTGGCGAAAGCATCTGCAAAATTATGCGGGTATAAAGTAAGGGTATCGTTGTTAAAGCTAACATCGTACTGCCTTATAGCAAAAGTTGTATCGCTGATGGTAAGCAACCCTGTTTGTGCATTTACTGAATCTTTTACAAAAGTGTACCCACTGCAGGTTTGTATGCCGTTGTTGTTAAATAATATTCGGTTGGCATCAAGCTGTATAAAGTTTTTTACAGAATCTGGTACCGGGGTAAACCCAAAACCGGCAAGACCTCCGCTAAACCCAATGTTTTTCCAGGTGCCGCTAAAATTATTATAAGGCATAGCCGTGTTGTTTTTAACACAGTTAAGGGCCATTACACTAATAACTAGCACAGTAAGTATTTTCATTTTCATATAACAGTACTTTTAGCTTTTCTATACATTTTGACTTTGCCACAGTTTAATCTGTTGCATCATTAAAAAATAAATAAGTAAACTGTTGTACCAGTATTGGTTTATTGTAGTTTTACAGCTTACGGCATATAACGGGTTATACTTTACAATAGTCTATTTTTTTTTAACCAAATATTCAAAACAATTTTAAATGAAAACGATTCTTGGCATTTCTTTAAGCATGCTATGCCTGGCAACTTTTATGGGTTGTGGCAGCGGTACGGAAAGTACAAAAGCGGGCGATTCTACGGCTGTAGCTACCGACACTGCCTCTGCCGCCAGCATTACTGCTAACTGGAAACTGGGTGTACAAATGTGGACGTTTAACCATTACGATGGCCACAATACTTTTGTGCAGGCCCTTAACAAGGTTGACAGCACCGGTATTAAAAATATTGAAGCATACTGGGGCCAGCCCCTGGGCGATGGCTTTAAAGGCACTTTTGGCCCCGAAATGGATTCCGTTACCCGCGCAAAGGTTAAGGCTTTATTACAAAGCAAAGGCATACAGATTGTTGCTATGGGTGTAATTGCCCCCGATGGTAAAGACCAATGGACTAAAGCTTTTGACCTGGCTAAATACTACGGTTTAAGTTATATTACAGCAGAGCCAATAAAATCTCAATGGGGTTTGGTTGATAGCCTGGCTGGTGTGTACGGCATTAAAGTAGCTATTCACGACCACCCCAAACCAAACGCTTACTGGAGCCCGGATTCAGTGTTGGCTGCCACAGTGGGCCATCCAAATATTGGTTCCTGCTCCGATGTTGGCCATTGGGCCCGCAACGGTTTAAACCCTGTAGAGTGCCTTAAAAAATTAGAAGGCCATATTATTGGTGTACACCTTAAAGACATTGTGAAATTTGATAACACCCAGGCCGCAGATACAGTGGTTGGCAAAGGTGTGATTGACTTTCCCGCAATTTTTGCCGAATTAAAAAGGCAGCATTTCAGCGGTATGCTTTCTATTGAGCATGAAAGCAACTGGCAGCACAACATGCCGGATGTAATTGCTACCAAAGATTACTTTTACGCAGAAATAGCCAAGCTTAAATAGAACCTTGCTTTTATGCATTATTAGGTGGCAGCCCCAAAAAGGCTGCCATTTATTTTTTTACTATTTGAGCTTGATTAAAGACATGAAGCGTAGTTGAGCAGGCCTTTGTAAAAGGGGGAACAATACATAACTAATATTTTGGGAAAAGGACGCTGCAAGCAAAAATTGCCGGCGTGTTACCATTGAAATAGCCCCCTTATTAATGCACTTGGTTAACAAATCAGAATTGGGTAAAAATTCGTTTACGAATGCGGCTCAGGGATTGGGGCTTTACCCCGACAAATGAGGCGATATGGTACTGGGATATTCTTTGCTGTAGATCGGCATGCTTTTTTAAAAAACGCTCATAGCGGAGTTCTGGGGTTTCACTATATAATGAACTGATGTCCTGCAATAATTTTACGAAAACCGCCTCAATGGCTACCCTGCCAAAACGCTCCCCGCCCCGCACATTCGCATAAAACAATTGCAGATCGGCATACGAAATCACAAAAACGATACTGTCTTCCAATGCCTGGATGTTTTTCGATGAAGGGGCCTGCGGGAGAAAACTTTCATAGTTGCACACAAACTCATTTTCCTGGGAGAAGTCGTATATTTTTTCCACTCCGTCGTGGATAATATAGTAACGCAATAATCCCTTTGCCACAAATCCTACCTGCTTGCAAACCCGCCCTTCCTCCAAAAAAAATTCTCCCTTTTTATAAGTCTTTTCCTTAAATAAAAATGTCACTGTATCTACCTCTTCCGGGCTCAGCGCAATCACCTTTTGTATGCTGTTCAATAAGCTGTTTATCATTCAGGAATCGCTTTAAATGGCTATTTATTGAGTTGTTTTGTTCTCGGCATTGCTTTTTTAGTCATTCTATAACTACGTAATATATCATCCATTCATAAACAAATTT
>CAZRDD010000695.1:0-2619 GCA_964598675.1 uncultured Parafilimonas sp. | reverse complement strand
AGAAGCGATACAATTTGTTGAAGCCAATACCCAAGGGGGAAGCATTACCGTTTATGGTGGCACCGCCGCCGATGCCAGGATTGAGGTATATGTACGGGGTAACAATGGTAACGATAATCTTACTAAAGAAGAGATAGAAAAAAGGCTGAATGACGATTACAGGCTTACCCTTGAAGTGGTTAACCATAAGCTTACCGCCATTGCTAAAACCAAGCACGATATTTTTAACTGGAAAAAATCGCTCAGCATTTCTTTTAAAGTATATGTGCCGGAAAATGTGTCTACCGATTTGGAAACAAGCGGCGGAAGCATAAGCCTGGCCAACCTTACGGGGAAAGAAAAATTTTCTACCAGCGGTGGAAGCCTGCATGTTGAAAAGGTTTCTGGCACAACCATTGGCAGCACAAGTGGTGGCAGCATACATGTATTTAATTCAAAGGACGATATTGACCTCTCTACCAGTGGCGGCAGTATAGAGGCTGGTAATTGCAGCGGTAACATAAGGTTGGAAACTTCTGGCGGCTCTCTGCACCTTAATAACCTCAAAGGTACTATTAAGGCCACCACCAGCGGTGGCAGTGCCAACGGCGATAATATTGAAGGGGAATTGAGCGTACACACATCAGGCAGCAGTATACGTTTAACCAACCTGGCTTGCAGCCTTGATGCATCTACCAGCGGGGCAAGCATTAGTGTTGGCATTATAAAATTGGGCAAATATGTTAAACTGGGTACAAGTGGTGGCAATATTGACCTGCAAATTCCGCAGGGTACCGGCGTAAAACTGGATATTGAAGCAAGGAAGATTAAAACAGAAGGGTTAACAAACTTTAGTGGCAGCCAGGATAAAGACCGTATGTATGGTACTTTAAATGGTGGCGGTGTACCTGTAACGTTAAATACCAGCGGCGGACAGGTATCAGTATCAGCAAAGTAGGCCTGTTTTAATAATACATTGCTGTAAGGTTAAATATAAACCTTACAGCTTTTTATTTTATGCTACAGGCTAAACTCAGCCTTCATTTGTGCGGCTGCATTTTGCACCACTTCGTTAATTAATACTGTTATTGCTGGTATTTCTTCAAGATTAGCTTTTGTTTTGGCGCTAAGCTCCACACGCCTTATTTCTTCTTTTACCGTGGTAAGATTTACAAGGTCTATGCTCGATTTCATTTTGTGTGCTATAAAATAAACCTTGTCCCAATCGCCATTTTTGGCAACTTCAATAAGTTCCAAAGCGTTTTTAGGTACATTTTGCACAAAAAGGCCAATGATATTCAAAACAAAAGAGTCATCGTCTTTCTGAATCATCCGCAGGTCGTCCAGGTTGTACAGTTTGGCGCTGCCTTCGGCTACTTCGGTGGCGGCATCTGCCGTGCTGCCGGTTGTGTTGGCTGTTTGTTCGTCTGGTGTAAGGTATTCTTCCGGCAACACTTCAACAATGGCTTCGTACAGCTCTTTTTCCTTAAAGGGCTTGGTTAAATACCCGTTCATGCCAACGGCAAAGTATTTCTTTTCTTCGCCTTTAAGGGCATTGGCAGTAAGGGCTATTATGGGTATGCTGCTCTTTTTGGCATCAGCCAGTGCCCTTATTTCTGCGGCGGTTTCAATGCCGTTTTTCTCAGGCATTTGTATGTCCATCAAAACAACATCAAAATCCTCCTGCAACAGCAGTTGAATGGCATCATTGCCATTATCGGCAGTGGAAGACTCAAAGCCAAAGTGCTGGATTATTTTGTTGGCCAGCAACTGGTTAATGTCATTGTCTTCAGCCAACAATATCTTAATTTTTCTGTTTATGCTCCTGCCCTGCCTGTTTTGTGTGCTTTCACTCATTTTGCTTTGTTGCATATTTGTTTTAAAAGGTATTTCAAAATGAAAATCACTGCCTTTATTTGGTTTGCTGCTAACCCAAATACGGCCATTTTGCATTTCTACAAGATTTTTACTTATTGATAGCCCTAAGCCGGTACCCCCGTAAATTCTTGTTGTTTCGGGGTATGCTTGTGTAAAAGGTGTAAATATCTTTTGCAAAGCATCGTTTGTAATGCCAATACCCGTATCCGAAACAACAATATGTAAAACTACCGTTTCTTCCGATTGTCTGTTTATTTCTGCCTTAACTGTTACGCCACCTTCATGTGTAAACTTAGTGGCATTGCCAATTAAGTTGTTTAAAACCTGGCCAAACCTGGTGGGGTCGCCATCTACAAACAAAGGGCCGCTAAAATTAGTAATTAAAGTTAAATATAGGCCTTTACTGTCAGCAATTGATTTAAACAGGCTAATAGTTGACTGCAACTTGTCTGCAACATCAAATGGTATTACTTCAATATTAACATTGCCGGTATTTATTTTTTCAAGGTCAAGTATATCGTTAATAATGTTTAGTAATGTTTGGGCAGAATCCTGCACTATTTTCAGGTAATATGCCTGCTCCTTGTTTAGGGGTGTTTTTTGCAATAAAGCTGTAATACCCATAATACCACTCATGGGGGTGCGTATTTCGTGGCTCATGTTGGCCAAAAATCTCTCCTTCATCCTCGCGGTATCCTCGGTAACTTTTTTTGCCTCTTTTAACTCTTTCTCAACTTTTATGCGGTCTGTAATATCCTGCGA
>CAZRDD010000694.1:0-2623 GCA_964598675.1 uncultured Parafilimonas sp. | reverse complement strand
GCCCCATACCCCTGGAAACAGTGGCAGATGTAAAAATAACAGAAGGTCCCCCGATGATTAATTCGGAAAATGCCATGCTTAGAGGAACGGTACTTTTTAATGTAAGAGAAAGAGATCTTGCCAGTACCGTAGAGGAAGCACAAAAAAAACTGAGCGCCATGATTACTAAAATGCCAAAAGGTTATTATCTCAACTGGAGCGGTAATTATGAAAATTTAATCCGTGGTGAGAAAACGCTAAAAATGATATTGCCAATTGTATTGGTAATCATTTTTATGTGCATGTATTTTGCCTTTCATTCTGCCCGGGAAGCCTTCTTTAGCCTTATCTCTATTCCTTTTGCGCTGATTGGCGGAGCCTATTTTGTCTATTTCTGGGGAGTGAATCTATCGGTAGCTGTATCGGTTGGCTTTATTGCATTGTTTGGTTTAGCGGTAGAAACAGGGATTGTAATGGTAATTTACCTCAACGATGCGATGCAGCAATTAGTTGCAAAAAAAGGGAATTCCCGGGAAACAATTACCAAAGCCGATTTAAGAGAATACGTAATAGCAGGTGCTGCTAAAAGGCTAAGGCCAAAGCTGATGACGGTTAGTGTATCCTTATTTGGTTTGGTTCCCATTCTTTGGAGTACGGGTGTGGGAAGTGATGTAATGATACCTATAGTACTACCGATGATTGGTGGAGTATTGACTTCATCAACGCATATTCTTTTGGTAACACCCTTAATATTTTTAATGCAGAAGGAATATGAGTTGAGAAAGCATGGGAAAATAGAAGTATTGGAAACCAAGCATTAAAAAAAAAGTTATGAAAATAAATACAAAATATATTTTGACAGGATTAATCGTTTCAGGCGGATTTGTGGTAATGCTGAATAGTTGTAGCCGGAAAATATATAAGGATATATCAAGCAATTACGACAAGTCAGTGGACTTTAAGCACTATAGAACTTTCGCATGGTTGCCTAGTAAAGATTCTGCTGCAGCTAAAAGTACTTTTGAAATGAAGCGTACCAGTACGGAGAATTATTTTACGCATTGTATGGGCGAAAGAGGATACAAGGTAAATCTTGACAGCCCTGATATTTTATTGGAACTGATTGTAAAAAGTAAAACACTGGAGAGGGCAGACCCTACTGCGCCTTCGCCCTACAGCACAACAACAGTAACGCAATATGGCAATCCGTTTTTGCACCCGCTGAGTAATCCCCTTAAATACAATAAGCCGTTTACTTACAAGTATTTCAACTACCCTCCTGAGAAGCAACAGCCGAAAGAAACCTATTTAAAAAATTCAATTACACTAAACGTAATTGACAGGGCACAGCAGAAAATCGTCTGGAGTGGAACTGCTAATACTGACTTATATGATACAGCATATTTACAAATGAACCTGCACCCGGTGGTATATGATCTACTGGAGCAATACCCTGTAAAATCGTTTCATAAGCATCGCAACAAAACAAGAGACAACCGGTAAATAAAATTACTTACAAAAAAATAAAGAGTAATATCAAAAACAATTCAAGATGAAAACAAAAAAATATTTCGGAGTAGTCCTCATCATTTCCCTGGTTACAGTTATGTCATGTAATTCAGGTGGATCTTCTGAGACAGATAATAAAAAAGCGATGGTTGGGGCTACTGTTATTTTCTCTGATACAGGAATTACAAGGCTTGTCAATAGCCAGGTATGTATGATCAACAACAGATTTATGAACTCGGATCAAATTGCAGTCCCCATAGATAATAAAACGTATTACGGTTGCTGTGAAGGGTGTGTAAAAGCGCTGAAAGACGACTCAACTACACACTATACCGCTGATCCGCTATCTGGTGAACAGATAGATAAAGCGATTGCTTTTATAATAGGCAAGCCCGGCTCAAAGGAAGATGTTTTATATTTTAAAACAGAGACAAATGCCAGGGAGTATTTCGCTAAAACTTTTCAACAAAGCAAAGGTTTAAAATAAATTAATGGCTTCAAAACAACAGTAAACAAAATATGAATTACAAAAGTAAAATGCAAACCAATAAAGCAAATAGTGAGATGAAAAAAATTATGTTCACATTTTTTTGTCTCACTATTTTATCTGTTTTCTCGGTCAGTGGCCAACAGCTAGTAAGTATCAATGCTATTATGGATTCTATTCAGGCAACTAATCCATCTTTGAAAATGTATGATGCAGAAGTACATTCATTAGATGAAGCGGCAAAAGGTGCTAAAAGCTGGATGGCTCCTGAGCTGTCATCAGGTTTTTTTATGGTGCCCTATGCCCACCGGTACTGGAAGGCAGCAGGTGGACAGCCAGGTATGGGACAATATACAATCGCAGCACAGCAAATCATACCTAATCCCAAGCGCTTAAATGCAGATTATAAATTCATGTCATCGATGTCAGCAGTAGAAAAGGAAAAGAAAGGTTATACATTAAATCAACTATATGCTGATGCAAAGAAGAATTATTACGAATGGATAGTAATTAAAAAACAATTGTTGATTTTAGATGACAATGAAAAGCTTTTAAACTATATGGTTCAAAGTGCCGAAATAAGGTATAAAAACGGCCTTGAAAAGATTAATGCCTACTATAAAGCTAAAGCTGCAATTGCTAATGTTC
>CAZRDD010000693.1:0-2626 GCA_964598675.1 uncultured Parafilimonas sp. | reverse complement strand
TCATGCCCGTTGAACCGGCATCCGGTAATGGTCATTTCATTGCGGGTTATCGTACCGGTTTTGTCTGAGGCGATCACAGTGGCAGATCCGAGTGTTTCGACCGCTGCTATCCGTTTTACAATGGCATTTTTCTTTGCCATTCTTCTCACACCTAATGCCAGGGCAGTGGAGATTTGCGCAGGCAGGCCTTCCGGCACCATGGCTGCGGCAACACCTATTGTAAATACAACAGCCAGCAGCACCGAATCGTGCAGCAGCATGCGTGTAGCAAACAAGGGGACTGCAATAATAAGTGTACCCCACATTACCTTTTTGGCAACGTCTGCCGCTTCTGCCTGTACAGGGGTAAGGCCCTGTACGATTTTTTTGGAGGTCGTACTAATCTTACCTATTTCCGTTTGCATGCCGGTGGCATAAACGATACCTTTTGCATGGCCGCGTGCAACAGTAGTGCCTGTAAAGGCGCAGTTTTTTATGTCAGGTACCGGTAATATCTTATCGCTTACAAAAGCGGCATCTTTTTCCGAAGGCAGTGATTCTCCCGTCAGGATGAATTCATTGGCAGCAAAATTATGTGCAGAGGTAAGTCTTATGTCGGCGGGTACACCTTCCCCTTCTTCAAGAAGTACAATATCGCCCGGTACAAGCCTTTCCGCAAATATCTCAAGTATTTTGCCATCCCGGATTACAGTGCATTTGCTTACCACCAGTTTTCTTAACGAAGCAAGGATGTTTTCTGCCTTTAACTCCTGGTAAAAACCAATCAGCGCATTGCATACTACAATAGCTATCAGTACCGTGCCGTCACGGGTTTGCCTAAGGTAAAAGTCAAGTAACCCCGCCAGTACAAAAATGATGACCAGCATATCCGTGAACTGCCGTAACAGCGTTGCCCAAATACCGGATGCCTGCCGGCTGATTAATATATTTTCTCCGTATGCGTGCCTGTTCTGTTCAGCCTGTTCAGATGTTAGCCCGTTTGCAGCATCGCTGCCAAACTGCATTATTAATTTGTTGATATGTTGTTGATACCATTCCATTAAATAGCGTTTAATACATGCTGTTCCGTCAATTGATGCAGGTATCGCTTTGCATCGCCAAGCATCTTCTTCAAGCACCACCTGCAATACCAGCCCGCAAAAACGAAAGAAATAATCTGGTTGAACCGCCCCGCAGGTGGCTGATAGCTGATGGATAGTTCTGCAAAAGCACCTTCCGGTATTGGCTGTACCTTAAGGTGCATCCGGTACCAGGAGTAAATGATAAGTTTCGTATCGCCGATGGTTTCCCAGGTTTTTTCGCTGCCTGCTGTCCATTGCGTTACCTTTACGGTAAAGTCCATCGCCATGCCCATCATTGTACCCGTCCAGCGGTATAAAGTACCCGGCCCTTTTTTATTTGGGGTTATAAATTCAAGCTTTAACTTGCTGCCCATCATCATGGCATTGGATTTTGTCATGTGTGTGCCGGTAACACCAAGATCATCAATGCAATCGAACACTTTGCCGGGGGGCGCATTATATGTTTCAATCCTGGTGAACGTTTTCATGAAATGGCTTGTTCGTTAAACAATTTTTGTCTGTCAAAAAGCGTAATGTCCGGCGCTTAAATACAATAGCTACCCTATGCAATAATTTGTGCAAAGGGTAGCCTTGCTTTATGGCCTGTTATTGATTCATCGTCAAAATATGGTTCACCTTATATATTTTGTGGAAGCTATCATATTCATACAGGGCTTTGTCATCTTTAAAAGTGGCATCCAGGGCATCGTGAAACTTATGATTGCTTGGAAAAGCCGCTTTCAGATTGTCTTTGGTTAGCAGTTGAAGCACTGCGCCGCCGCCTGTTACAAAATAATATTTAGGGGCATATTTTTCCGCTTCTTTCGGGGAGTGTGAAGCATGTTGGTATTTGTAAATAACAATTGTTTCACCGGCATTTAATACTGAATAACCATTTTTCTTAATGGCGTTTTTGATAGAAACGGTGTCTTTAGTTTGGGCGCTTGCGGGTTGAATTGAAGCCACCAGGCCGCCTGCCAACAGCAGGAAGAAAATAATCTTTTTCATTGTTGCTAATTTTTATTGTTTGTAAAATGTAAAATGCATTACAAGGCTTGCACACAGCAATGTTTTATGCGTGCATAATTGGTATAGAAGAGATAAATTTTTATTGTACTGTAAAGTGTACAATGATTAAATACGCAGGTTATTATTTACCAGGTAAATGGGATATTTACAACTTCGCCCGGATGGTGGAACATAAGTTGCGGGGCCATCAAATTCAGCCAGCAAGCCCGTTAAATTGCTTACTGCAAATGCACCGGCACCCAGGAAAAATGAGCCGGTAAAGGCAATTTGTAAGGTTTGAGCGCCCATGTGCAAAGGCACTTTGCTGAAATGGGCTTTATCCTTGCAACAACCTTTTGGGCAGGTTTGATCTTCGCATTGGCAACCGCCTGGTTTTTGAAAAATCAACACACTAACATTTGCAAGATGATTATGGCAATAATGGTAATCAACAACAGCCCCGATTGTACTGCTTGAGTAAATGGAAAGAAGGAATATGATTACCAGTTTATTCACGTGCTTTTTTAATATGGCATAAAACTATTTAAGAATGCGAG
>CAZRDD010000692.1:0-2627 GCA_964598675.1 uncultured Parafilimonas sp. | reverse complement strand
TCTATCATTAATGTTGTATGTTTTAGCATTAATGTTTGTTATACGAGACTCCCTGTTTGCACTTACATACGGTATAACAACCGTTGCATGTTCAAAACCTTGCTGGTTAAAAATTTTTATACGTACCCAATGTTGTATATCTACAAAATCACCAGACAGGTTAGATTCAAAACTTGCATTTTGATAGCAAAGCAGGTTCATGGCAGCCGCGCCCTTGTCAAAAGGGCATTCTTTCATTAGCAGGTCGGCTGTATCCACTTTTCCAAATTCAGGCATAGTTACCTGTGCATAGCTGCCTGTAACCATAAAACATGCCGCAAGGGCTACAAATTGTTTAAGAAGGGTTGCCATAAAAGGTGGGTTGTAATTGTATTAACTGTTTAGCTTAATTAATAATAAAATTTGGGTATCTGGATGGAATGCTTTTTACTCACTTCAGTTTTTCATTTTCTTTATGCCGGGTGGCATCGCGTATGTTTTTCTTGTCAAAGTTCTTCTCCAGTGCTTCTGTAAGGTTAACACCAGTTTGGTTGGCAAGGCAAATAAGCACCCAAAGCACATCGGCCATTTCATCAGCAAGGTCTTTGCCTTTGTCAGATGCTTTAAAAGACTGCTCACCATAGGTGCGCACCATCAGCCGCGAAAGTTCGCCCACTTCTTCCATAAGTATGCCCAGGTTGGTAAGTTCATTAAAATAGCGTACCCCGGTTGTTTTTATCCAGGCATCTACCTGGTGTTGGGCCTCTTGTAATGTGATATTACTCATTTACACAAAGTTTTACGAATTAACACGAAAAACAGCTCGTTAAGTCAAAATAACACGCTTATACTCAAGCGAATCTTTGCCAAAATTGATTAGAATGCCAAGTTTTATGTTCTTTGATGCCTTCAAATAATTTAACGTCTGCTTAAAATTATCAGAATGAATAAAGGATGTTGCCTTTACTTCAGTCAGTATTTTATCAAATATAAAAAAGTCAGCAGCAAACTTGTGTTTCAAAAGTATTTCTTCGTAATAAATTGAAAAAGGCTTTTCCCGCTCGTACGGAAAATTGCTCTTTTAAAACTCTACTTCTATTGCATCTTTGTAAACAATCTCTTTAAAATCTTTTCCCAGTATTTTGTGTATTTTCATACAAATACCAATTAATTGGTACGATTCTTCTTTATAAAGTATCTTATCGTCCATAATAATCATTTAAAGGTTAAGGTCTGCCTGCATTTTTCATCGCTAATATCTTCGCACATTTGTAAAAATTCGTTTTTATTCGCGCGACTTCGTGTCTATAATTATCGTAACCGGCCCATCATTCAGCAGCCGTACCTGCATATCAGCGCCAAAAATGCCTGTGGCAACAGGTTTACCTAAGTCGGTTTGCAGTTGTGCAATCATTTGTTGGTAAAGGGGTATGGCTATGGGGGGCTTGCTCGCTTTTATATACGATGGGCGGTTGCCTTTTTTGGTGCTGGCATGCAGGGTAAACTGGCTAACAAGTAAAATATCGCCGCCACTGTCTTTAAGACTAACATTCATAACACCATCCGCATCGTTAAAAATGCGCATATTTACTATTTTGCCGCTCAGCCATTGTATGTCTTCGGTTGTATCGGCGTCTTCAATACCCACCAATACCAGTACGCCGTTTTGAATGGCGCCGGTTATGTTATTATCTACGGTTACAGAAGCTTCTGAAACCCTTTGTATCACAGCTCTCATTTTGTTTGTTAATTTTGGCGGATGAAGATAGATATTACCCCCGAAATTATTTTTCAAACGGCACGCAGCGGCGGCAAAGGGGGGCAGAATGTGAACAAGGTAGAAACGATGGTAGAAGGCCGGTGGGCAGTTGCTGCTACGCAATTAATAACAGAGGAGCAAAAGTTATTGATACAGGAGAGGCTGGCTAACCGTATAACCGCCAGCGGCTTTTTGCTGGTTAAAAGCCAGGCAGCCAGAACCCAGCAGGGTAATAAGGAAGAGGTGATACGTAAAATGAATGAGCTGGTAAATGCGGCCCTGGTTAAAAAGAAGGCACGCATTGCCACTAAAACACCCAAAGCCATTAAAGAGCGGATACTGGAAAATAAGAAGCAAAAATCTGCCATTAAGCAAAACCGCAGGCGCATACGCCCCGGAGATTTTTAAAAGCTTAAATTAACAGCAAAAAAGCCCTGCATGCATGTAAGGGTGTAAGTTTACAGTTATTTTTGTTTTTTAAACTAACCGGTAATTGAGCAACATTAAAAAATTAGCAGGGCAAACGTTGTGGTATGGTGGCAGTACCATTGCTGCGCGTTTTATAAATTTATTGCTCACCCCTTATTTAACACGTACAGATAAGATACCGCCGGAAGATTATGGTAAAATTGGGCTTATTTATGCAGCCCTACCAGTACTAAATGTGCTTTTTACGTATGGGTTTGAAACCGCATATTTCAGGTTTTCGGCTAAAGAGGAGTACAAGAAAACAATTTACAGTACCGCTTGCCTGTCGCTTTTTTTCTCAACGGTAATTTTTACAATACTGTTACTGGCAAATCAATCAACGTTTGCGCGTATTATAGGCCTGGAGGACTTTCCTGCCATTATTGAAATTAGTATATTTATTATTGCGCTGGATGCACTT
>CAZRDD010000691.1:0-2632 GCA_964598675.1 uncultured Parafilimonas sp. | reverse complement strand
GCCATAGCTGCTTTTTTCAGCAGTGCTAAACAGTGCCTGTTGTATATGTTTTATACCGGTAGTAAGGCGCTTAATGTCATCAATTTCAATAGAAGCAACAGCATCGGGCCCAAACATTCTTTTATCGAACACGGCATGAAATTCGAATATTTCCGCACCCAGTGCCGCAGCCCCAAGGCAGGCAAAAATATCGCCACTATGGTCGGAGTAGCCCACTGGTATATTATACCGTTGTTTTAACTGCGCTATTACATTAAGCCCCCATTGTGCAGGGGCAGATGGATAGGCTGATATACACTGCAATACAGAGACAGCTATGTTTTTTGATGTAAATAAATTCACCGCTTCATCAAGCTCCTGCCAGTTGCTCATTCCCGAAGAAAGAATAACGGGCTTTTGGGTAAGCGCAATTTTTTGCAGCAGCAGCAGGTTGTTTATTTCGCCAGAGCCTACCTTGTAACGCTTAACACCAATATTCTCCAGCAGGTTAACCGCAGCATTTGAGAAAGGGGAACTTATAAACTCAACGCCTGCATCATCGCAATGCCTCTTTATACCGGCCCATTGTTCGGGGGTAAATTCCATGCGTTTCCAATAGTCGAAACGGGTGGCATCTGCATAACTAAACTTAACCCTGAAGGGTTCAAACACACTGCTTTCTGCATCGGCAATATGGGTTTGAAACTTAACCGCATCAACACCCGCATTGGCCAGTGCATCTATGTAAGAATGCAGTATGCCAAGGCTGCCATCGTGCGCCTGTGCTATTTCAGCAATAATCATTTTTTAAGCAGGGCTTTTGTTTTGTGAAAGGTAATAAAAAAGCCCGTAGCAAGCACTTTAAAAGCTTATTAAAGGCTTTGCGTTGGCCTATATATTTTTCTTTAACGCCAGTAACGAATAATCATCCTCTTCTGCCACTATGGTATTTTGCAACACACCAAGGCCCTCAATTTCCAGTTCAACCACATCACCTGCATTAAGCCATTGCTCCTGGTAAGCGGGGTTGTTTTGTTTGCCCGTAGCATTCAGTTCAAAAAAACAGCCTGAACCAACGGTGCCGCTGCCAATAATATCCCCGGCAGAAAGTGTAACGCCGTAGGAACACCGCTCAATTATTTCGGCAAACGTCCAATACATATCAGCCAAATTACCTTCACCTGCTAATACACCATTTACGCGGCATTGCATGGATAAGCCCCAGCTTTTACCGGTATGCCCTTCTGCCGCTGGCACTTCAAAAGCCTCCAATTCATCTAACGTAACAAGGCAGGGGCCCACCGCAGTAGCAAAATCTTTTGCCTTTGCAGGCCCTAAGTGCAGTTTCATTTCCTCGGCCTGAAGCTGGCGTGCACTAAAATCGTTCATTATTAAAAAACCGGCAATGTATTCATCTGCTTCTTCAGCCCTTATATTTCTGCCACTTTTGCTAATTACTACTGCCGCTTCCAGTTCAAAATCAAGCTTATGCAGGTGGTCGGGCATACACCTTACCTCGCCGGGGCCCTGTATGCTGTGATGGTTGCCAAAATAAAAAACAGGAAACTGGCTAAACTCCGGCACCAGCGGATTATTAGTGTTGCGGCGCGATGCCTCGGCATGTTGTTTAAAAGCATACGCATCTCTAAGGCTGTTGGGGAAGGGTACGGGCGAAAGCATCTGCACATCTGCTGCGGCTACAGCATTGGCAATGCCTATCCTGCCTTCTTTTATTGATTTATCAATAGCCTGTGCAATGGGAAAATTGTCTTCCCAAAAATTAAGAAACATATTCATGGAAGAGGACAGCTCCGGGTGAAGAGCATCCGTATCGTACAAATAGCCATCAACAAAAAAAGCAAGCTGGTCCTGGCCATCTTTTAAATAAGAAACAAGTTTCATGCAGCGGGTTTTTATGGTACAAAACAAACACAGTTTGTTTGTTTTATGAAATTGAAGAACGTTAATTAATAAAATGGTTATTGAAGTAAGCACTGCCGTATCGTTCACCACTTTTCATCATCAGGAATATTATCAACAGGGCGGCTGTATTGTTTACGCAGCTTAATTTTCTCCAGTTGCCTTTCAATAATAAGTGTGGCTATAAGCCTGCCTGCATCAATGGCAGGCTCTGTGGCAAGCAGTTGTTTAAGCTTTTTCTCACTAACATCAAGCCGGTATAAAATAAGCACCAGCTTATTGAAATCATTATTTACAAGGTGGTTTACATAGTCTGCAAGTTTTTGGCGGAACACCTCCGGGTCTGTACCAGGCATTACCGCCAGTTGGGTATGCAGCACAATATCCTGTTGTAATTGCTGTTCATCTTCCATAGTGTTATCAATTACCGGCATGGCCGTTGTAACGTATCAGTTTTTTTAACAATACAATCTGCCCCAGGTGGTAATGCGCATGTTCCGCAACACCATGCAGCATTTTATAAAAAGTTTGCGGTGCCTTACCATCATTTTGCAACAACTCTTCAACAGGCATGGCTTCACCATAATCAGCCAGTTGCTTAAATGTAATAAGGCTGTTTTGCTTTAGCGCAAGCCATTCTTCTGTACTGTTTATGTGTACATCAAACCCGTTTAACCCGTTAATTTCAGGGGTGCCACCCTGCAGGCGTTGTAATACAATATTGTTGTAGAAG
>CAZRDD010000690.1:0-2634 GCA_964598675.1 uncultured Parafilimonas sp. | reverse complement strand
AACCGTAACCTTAAAACGTTTGAAGTTGATATAAAAACATCGCTGCGCCTGATAACGCAAATGCCTGTTGATAAACCTGCTATTGCAGAAAGCGGTATAAGTAATGTAGATACTATTGTAACTTTGAAAAATGCCGGTTTTAAGGGTTTTCTTATAGGGGAAAACTTTATGAAACAGGCCTTGCCTTCGGTTGCCTTTGCTGATTTTGTAAAAGAGCTCCGCGCTGCCTGTTAGCAGCGTTTGGGGCGTTAAATTTTTTTGCATGAGCGGGGCTGATATTAATACGGTAAACTCAAATACCCCCCGGCAGCCTGCTGGCAGAGGGCGTGTGCGCGTAAAAGTGTGTGGCATGACCAGTGTTGACCAGGTGCGCCAGTTAGATGAAATGGGGGTTGAATTTGCGGGCTTTATTTTTTATCCACGGTCGCCCAGGTATGTGTACAGCCACATGCCTGCCACCGAAATAAAAAAAATAAAAGGCCGCATTAATAAAGTGGGTGTTTTTGTTAACCCTACGGTAGATGAGGTGGTTAATACTGTTGATAACTGTGGGTTGTACATCGCGCAGTTGCATGGGGATGAATCCCCAAAGTTGTGCGAGAAAATAGCCGACTATATTACGGTGGTAAAGGCCTTCAGGTTGATGGACGATGATAATGTGCTGTGGAAAATAAAAGAATACCAGGATGTGGTGGATATGTTCCTCTTTGATACGGAAGGGGCTGGCTATGGCGGTACGGGCAAAAAATTTAACTGGCAGTTACTAAAGGGGCTTAACATCCGCAAACCGTTTTTTTTAAGTGGCGGCATTACCCCTGCCGATGCAGAGGGGTTAAAAGAATTTTTGCAGGAGAGTGTAGCCAAAGACCTTTTTGCCATTGACATTAACAGCAAGTTTGAGATAGCGCCCGGTTTAAAAGATATGGAAAAGGTACGCAAGTTTGTTGGGGAGTTGTAAAGTGAATTTACTTGGAAAAATAAAACGGTGGTAGCAGAACAATAAAGAAGCTATTGTGGTTAATTGAAGGGTAAACAAAATAGTTGTATAAAATTAATAAGGTTAAAAAGAGTGGTTGAGATAAGACAAGCAGTGTACGATGACCTGCCGCAAATGCTGGATATATACAATGATGTTATCCTTTACACAACGGCGGTGTACGATTACGAAGCGCACACTATAGACATGCGCAGGCAATGGTTTGAAACAAAGCAGCAGCAAGGCCTCCCGGTATTTGTAGCAGAGGAGGATGGTGTGGTGCTTGGGTTTAGTTCCATTGGCCCCTTTCGTGCCTGGGCGGCATATAAATACACGGTGGAGAACTCCATTTATGTAAAAGCAAACTGCAGGGGTAAAGGCATAGGCAAGCTGTTGTTGCAACCTTTAATTGAGGTATCAAAAGCATTGGGTATGCACACGATTGTTGCGGGTATTGATGCCAGTAATGATGCCAGTATATACCTGCACAAACAGTTTGGTTTTGAGGAGGTGGCGCACTTTAAGCAGGTAGGTTATAAGTTTGATAAATGGCTTGATTTAACTTTTTTGCAATTGATGTTGTGAGTAAAAGGGCCATATTATTTGCAGAGGTTAACCAATAAAAGGCAATGAAATATTTGATGTTGATATGTGCTTCGCTTACTGGTTCAATATGCTCTCATGCTCAATCTATAGTTGACACAATTGTATATTGTCTAGCAGCCTCTTAAAGTTACCTACCCAACAGCCCGTAACACAAAACATAAAACACAGAATTAAACGATAATGATTAATACAACAATTTCACTAAACAGGGGTACTTACAAACAGCCCAACATATTTGGATATTATGGCAATTTTGGCGGGGCGTATATCCCCGAAATGTTGCACCGTAATGTGGAAGAGCTAAAGGCCCGCTACCTGGAGATTATGTATGAACCCGCTTTTCAGCAGGAGTTCCAGGACTTGTTGCGCGATTATGTGGGCCGCCCTACGCCGCTGTTTTACGCAAAGCGGTTGAGCGAGCTTTATAAAACACGCATCTACCTAAAGCGGGAAGATTTAAACCATACCGGTGCCCATAAAATAAACAATGCCATAGGCCAGGTGTTGCTTGCGCAACGCCTCGGCAAGAAACGCATTATTGCTGAAACTGGCGCAGGTCAGCATGGGGTGGCAACTGCAACCGTATGTGCTTTAATGGGGCTGGAGTGCATCGTATACATGGGTGTAAAAGATATTGAACGCCAGGCACCCAATGTAGCCCGTATGAAGATGCTGGGTGCAACCGTAGTACCTGCAGCAAGCGGCAGCCAAACGCTTAAAGATGCTACCAATGAAGCCATACGCGACTGGATTAACAACCCGGAGGATACTCATTACATTATTGGCAGCGTGGTGGGGCCGCATCCTTACCCAGATATGGTGGCGCGTTTCCAAAGCGTTATAAGCGAGGAAACTCGTAAGCAATTGAAAGAGCATACTGGCAATGAGTTACCAGATTATGTAATGGCATGCGTAGGCGGTGGCAGCAATGCCGCTGGTGCTTTTTATCATTTTTTGGATGAACTTAGTGTTAAGCTGGTTGCAGTAGAAGCTGCTGGCCATGGGGTACACAGTGGCATGAGTGCCGCTACCACGCAAGTGGGCCAACCAGG
>CAZRDD010000689.1:0-2639 GCA_964598675.1 uncultured Parafilimonas sp. | reverse complement strand
TATCCTCTGCCGTAACGGGTAACCAGTGGTTTGAAAGTGGCGCATTGATACCTGGTGCTACAAAGCAGAAATACTCACCCGATAATATTGACGTTTACACCGTACAATACACCACCGGGGCCTGTAAATCGCCCATTAGCGACCCCTATTACTATACCGCCAATACCAATAAGCTTAAGCTGCCCGGTGGCAATGGCATGCAAGCCCGCATGTACCCCATCCCCGCCGTAAGCGAAACCAATATATTGGTAACCGGTGCAGGCACAAAAATATTGGTAACCATAACCGACCTAACCGGTAAAACAGTATTACAAACAACCGGTTTGTACAATAAGGTATTAAGTTTACCAGTTGCCACCCTTGCCCAGGGCCTGTACATTGTTACCATAACCGATGGCAAACAAACACGAGTAACCAAACTTATAAAACAGTAGCAACAACTACTTTGTAAAGGCATACATAATGTAGGCTGTCTCAATACTAACCATTGAGGCAGCCTTATTTTTTTGGTAACATCAGAAGAATATTTTTTACGTTATTAAAGCTTTGCAGGATAACAAATAATTATTGCAAACCCGGGGCGTTTTTGGCGATTTTTAGAAGGGGTGGGAGGGTGTGCCGTTTTTTCGATGGGTGTTACCCATTGTTTGTGGATGCAGCATTTGCAGGGCAGGGGGAGGTGGATTAGAGGTAAAAATACTATGAAGCCTTGACCAAACCCCTTTATGCTGAGCATTTGCTTTGCAACATTGTTTCACTGGTAAACGAATGTTGTTACTTACAGAAAGCTAATCTGCAACAAAGGGATAAATGTCTCCGGTGTTGCCCCTGCATTTTATAAAAATCTCTTTCGGTATGCCGTGTGTTAAATCAATTTCAGTTCTCTCATTTAAGTTGCAGTCATCGTAAGCGGTTTTAATAAAAATTAGTTTTCCATGTTCAATTTTGCATGGCAAATCATACATGCCGCCTAATTCGTATAAGCCAAGTGGTTTATTGTTTCTGTCGTAAAAGTATACTCTGCCGGTATTATGCCTGTTTGGCCCCCATACAGTTTGACGCCTTAAAACTTTTAGCTGCTGGTGCTTTGCCATGTTTATCACTCCTAAAAGCCTGATAGAAATTTTATAGTAACCATCTTTTTTATTGGATAAATCAAAATTGTACATTCTGCCAATATGGTTTTTTCTCAAAACTTTTTGCTGGTATTCTTCCTGGCTAAAACATTTTGTGATGGCAATTAACATACACAAGGCTATTGTGCAAACAAACAGGCAAATTTTAGGGAAGGGTTTCATTTTTAGATATAATAAAGTGTTTTTAAAGCTTGGTTGTAAAATATGAAAACTAACTACCTGGATAGCGGACAAGCGTTTGAGTAAATTATTCTACGCCAATATTTTTACGGATTATGTTATTCCCGCCCCCGATAAGGGTTTATGGACCCCACTTGTCGGAACATTCCAGAAACCCAGTTACCTTAAAACTCTGTATATCAACCGTATCAATTACTCTTTTTCCATCTATGTCAAAGTTTATTTTGTGGTCTAGAAAGTAAACCCAGTTTTTATCCTTTGCCAGGCCACCGCTGTTTTTATAAACGGTAACATTTGCATAGTCGTTAGAAGGAATTTTAAAATTCGCGGAATAATAAAAATATCCATCAGTACCCCATCGGTCAAAATCTTCACTGTTATCATTAAACACAAAATGAAAATTATTTGCAGAAGAAACATGTAAAGGCATTGTATCATAAAAAACATCCAAACCGTCAGAGGAATACAAATCATCATCTATAGTTTTAAAGCTGGCCCCTGATGATGAAATTACCGGGTATTTGCCCCGGTAGCCCCTGTTTTTATCCCTTGCAAACCATTCTGAAATTGACTCGAAACTTAAAGCATCTGCACCTTTAATACGTTCGCCCTCAAAAAAAACATGCCTGTTATCTTTAGCGTACTTATCACCTTCTAAAACATGGAAAGTTTTAGGGTCGGCCTGAAGCTTGAATTTGTGGGAGCCTGAACCTTCATTCCAATAATTGTAATAAACGGCGTTGTTATCTTTTTCATATCCGGTTTTGCAGGCCATAAACGAAAATGCAACCCCGGCCAGAAATAGGAGTAGTAAAATCTGATAATTTTTATTTAAGGGATTCATACCGGCATTTTATATGGGTTAAACAGAGGGTTTTTACGAAATTAAGTAGAAATCACATCTAACAGCATAGGGCAACGCCCTGTGAAAAAACAAGGTATACATCCCCCCTCTACTCCTCAATCACCTTATGGCTTTTCAATTGCACCCCGCTCAATTTAAGGGCGAAGGCGTTTTTAACCAGGCTGTAGGTTTGCAGGGCGGCCTCTTTGTAGGGCAGGCCGCCAAGGGGGTGTACGTTGGAGATGCAGTTACGGCTTTCGTCGGTATTGCCAATGGCGGGGCCGTAGGTAATGTATATGCCCATGCTGTGGGGCGAGCTTAGGCCCGGCCTTTCGCCGATTAGAATAATGCTGAGGGTGCTGTTCAGCAGGCTGCCTGCTTCATCGCTAAGGGCCACCCTGGCCTGCTGGGCTATGCACAGGGGGGCAACGGTGTACCCCGCTTTGTTAAACAGCGGCAGCAGGTGCTGTAATACGCCG
>CAZRDD010000688.1:0-2657 GCA_964598675.1 uncultured Parafilimonas sp. | reverse complement strand
TTTTAAAACCGAGATTGAGCCGTACAAAACCTTTGTACTGATGATAACCGATAATAGTTGTTGTTATAAAGATGAGCGACAAAGTGTACTGTATAACAACCAGAACCTTTCTGAACGACACATGGCGGAATACCTTTAGAGAAGAGGCATTTTTTAATACCTGCACTGCATTCACTTTTGCATAAAACATGGCCGGCAGTAAACCTGCCACAACACCCACTAATACCCCCAGGCAAATAAAATATACTATAGCTTTTATTGTTAAGTTTAGCGAGAACACCCTTTGCAGGAATTCGCGGAAAGAAAGGAACTGGCCACGCAGCACCAGGAACATAAGGAACGCTGCGCACAGGGCAATTAATGAAATAATGACTGACTCAACGATGAATTGAGTGATGACCTGCCAGCGTCCTGCACCCATTACTTTTCGGATACCCACTTCACGGCTGCGCCTTAATGCACGCGCAATAGAAAGGTTGGTATAGTTAAAACATGCAGAGAGCAGGATAACAACAGCAAGCCCGATAAATACATACATGATAGCTGATGGGAAAGACGGCCCTATCTCATTCTCCATAAAAGGCCCCATGGGTATGTTTGACAGGGATTGCAGAGAAAGTAATATTTTGCTGTTGGCGGCAGGCTTATTCTGGCGGGTGCTTATACTTTTTAGCGCATCGCTAAAAGAAGAAACACTGCTGTTCTTGTTTAGCAAGACATATACGTAGTTGGAATAGCAGTTGGTCCAATCCATATAATCGCCATCGGCTGTTGTGTTGCTGGTATTAATGGATGATAGTGAAGCCAATAATTCAAAATGAATGTGGGAAAGCTTAGGGATGTTTTGCATTATACCTGTAACGGTATAGACAGTGGAATCAAACCTGATTGTTTTGCCCATAGCATCTTCACTGCCAAATAATTTGGTAGCAGTTTCCTGTGTAAGCACCAGGCTGTTGGGCTGTTTTAGCGCAGTGGCGGTAACACCGCTAACCAGGGGAAAACTGAACACCTTAAAAAAATTATTGTCTGCGTAAAAGCCTGACACTGGTATAATATTATCCCCAATCCTGGCATCGCCGCCAAAGTTATTTCGCAGAATGGTCAGAGATGCTACCCCAGGTACTTCATCCTGTATCAACTGCCCGGCTTTCCAGGAGGTAGAGGCAAGTAAATGTGGCCCCTGCCCAGCAGGTTGTTGTGTGGAAGTAACCCGGTATATCCTGTCCCTGTTTTCGAGTGTGCTGTCGTAAGAACGCAGGTCTGTAATCATGGCTATGACCAGCAAGCCGATGGACATACTGACTGCCAGCCCAATGATGTTGATGGCGGAAAAAAGTTTGCTGCGCAATATGCTGCGCCTGGATGTTTTTATATAGTTTGCTAACATAACTCTTTTATTTAACAGGTTACTGAACGATGGTTTATGCACGGTATAAGCACGGAAGAATTTAAGTACATCAATAATGTAGATAAGCTTTGCCATAAAAGCGCCGCGTGTTGTAAGGTTGCGGTCAAAATATTCCGCCAGGTCACCTTCAAGGTCTTCCAATAATTCACGGCGGCAATAAGCCCTTAATAAACCGGTTGCCCATTTTGGCGGCTGTGACGCTTTGTTTTTCATTATATGCGGTTTAGGGTAAGGGTTGGTATTTTTTGCCACAGCTCATCACGTATTTCTTTAGAGCGTATCAACGAAGCTTTGCCCGCGCCCGTGACCAGGTAAAAACGTTTGCGTTTGCCGCCGCGTGCCGCAGTGGCATCGCCAAGCTCGCTTTTAACCAGGCCTTTTTCTTCAAGCCGGTTAAGCACTGCATGTACTACACCGAGCTTTACAGTACGGTCAGCGTGCTTCGACAGCTCATCGCAAATGGCTACGCTGTAAGCACTGTCAAGCAGGCTGGCAATGGTTAACAGCACCAGTTCTTCAAATTCTCCAAGATGCGTTCCTTTCATGAAAAAATGATTAATTCACTAAATGTATGTAAAATAGAAGTATTGATGATATGTTTTATGATGAGCGGCTTTGTAATTGAATTAAGCAACTAAAGACAGAAAAGGCGAAGAGTTGCACAATGATCAAAACACTTGTCTATAGAGGTATTTGCTGTTTGTGTGAGGGAGGGCATTTATCCCCAGGTCATAGGTTGCCGGGTTTGTTTCGCTCACTGCATCCGCTGAAATATTTCTCTGAGAGGCGAGGCGCATTGGTTCCAGCCGCACGTATCCCTTACCGTCCCGCACCCGCACCCGGCCCCGCCCACCGCATCTGCCAAATATCCCCATCCCTATGCACACAACTTACAAACCGGCTTCCTGTATTTACCCGTCGCCTCCTTTACACGCACTTTAATAATGGGATGTGTACACCGGTTCAGGCCCTGCAGTTAGGAGAGCAGTGGTAAGAATAGGACGTATTGCTGTAACGGATGTATACGGAATCTGATGCTTCGAATAACCACAACTCCGCATCCTTTCTTTGAAGCAGTCTCCCTCCCCCTACAAACACCCCCTTTTTGCGCAATCTGTTGGTTTGCCTGGCAAAAAGCCCCTGTACTTTACCATCAATTCCGGGCCGCCCCAGGCCTGCGAGCCCGGCACCAGCTGCGACACATTGAAATCATACGAAAAATCCAGTGTAAGGTGCTGATAGTTTA
>CAZRDD010000687.1:0-2657 GCA_964598675.1 uncultured Parafilimonas sp. | reverse complement strand
TCTTTCTCCGCAAGTTACTTTCCCGGGTTTGGAGTTCGCTACTGCTAATCACTTGTGCCCCAATACTTATCATTATGAAATACCCTGATGTTATTATTAATCTTGCCATTTGTGTAAACGAAGGCCTTTATTGGCTTGCCAACATTTACAGCAGCACCCCCGAGCCACTTTAAAATAATTGGGTGATTGTTAGAAATAAGTTTAACAGCTACTGCAAAAAGAAGAAACAATAAAAGCGCGATTTTTAACAGTTTGCGGAGTGTAACTTTAAATGGCAAATAACGATTAGGGGCTTTACCTTTGTGTCAGTTTAGGGGCATAAAGCTATAGTTTACCTTTAATTGCTAGTTTTCCCCCCTGCAACAAAAGCAGAGCCAAGGCCAAAAAATAGCAAAATTACACTTACAATGGCTGTATAATCAAATTGCTGTTTTAGCAATGAAGGAATACCAAATACCAAAAACAAGGACAGGCACATTGTTGCAAAATGAAAATAATAGCCTATTGAAGCACGTGTAAGAAAGTAAAATAAAATAAAGTTAATCCCCGTAAAGATGCTGGCCCAAATTAGCGCACCTTCACTATAAGAAGGGATTCCCTCAACTGTGTTAACGTAATTTTTGAAAGTAATTGTAAGTATAAAAATTTGAATTAAAACAAAAATGGTAATACTGATAATATTTTTTGGTCTTATCGTATGTCCCCGTTGTTTCATAATAAATGTTTTTAAATAGTTCTGTTGCTGTCTATGGATTTTCCACACTTACCCTTGCCAAAAAATAAAAATCAATCCAAGGGCACCTTTACCCCCTAACCTGCCCGCTACCCCTAACTACCCATTTGTAGCTGGTAAGTGCAGCAAGGCCCATGGGGCCGCGGGCGTGCAGTTTTTGGGTGCTGATGCCAATTTCGGCACCCAGGCCAAACTGGGCGCCATCGGTAAAGGCGGTGGAGGCGTTGGCGTATACGGCGGCGGCATCCACCTCGCGCAGAAAGCGCTCAATATGCGCCTCGTTGGCCGATACAATGGCTTCGCTGTGTTTGGAGCTGTGGTGTGCCAGGTGCTCCAGCGCAGCATCAAAGCTGTACACCGTTTTTATGGCCATTTGCAGGGATAGAAATTCGGTGCCGTAATGCTCCGGCAGGGCATGGCGCAGCAATGTTTCGGGGTAATGGCCGTACAGGGCAGTATATGCAGCCTCATCGGCGTAAAGCACCACCTCTTTATCTGCCAGCGGAGCAGCAATCAGCGGCAGTTGCGGCAGCAGTTGGCTGTGCAGCACCAGGCAGTCAAGCGCATTGCAAACGCTAACGCGCCTTGTTTTGGCATTAAGCACAATGCTGGCCACCATAGCAGCATCAGCACCAGCATCGGCATACACATGCACAATGCCCGCGCCTGTTTCAATAACCGGCACACGGCTGTTGCTTCTAACACTGTTAATAAGGCCCTGGCTGCCGCGCGGTATAAGCACATCCACATAACCCACCGCATTCATAAGGGCTGTAGCCGCCTCTCGGTCGGGTGGCAGCAGTACCGCCACGTTGGTATCTATGCCAAACTGTTGCAGCACGGCGTAAATAACCTGCATAATGGCCCGGTTTGAGGCGTCTGCATCGCTGCCGCCTTTCAATATAACCGCATTGCCTGTTTTAAAGCACAGGGCAAACACATCAAAGGTAACGTTGGGCCTTGCCTCGTAAATAACACCAACCACTCCCAGGGGCACGCAAATACGGTTAATGTGCAGCCCGTTGGGCATGCTTTTTTCCTCCAGCACCAAACCCACCGGGCTTTGCAAACTGGCCACATGCCGCAGCTCTGCCGCAATGGCCGCTATACGCGCAGGGGTAAGCTGCAGCCTGTCGTACTTAGGGTCAGCGGGGGCCATACGGGCAAGGTCAAGCGCATTGGCAGCCAGCAGGCTGGTGGTGGCAAGCTCGGCCGCATTGGCCAGCGCCAGCAGTACCTGGTTAACTGTACCTATTGATAAACGTGGCAACAGGCGGCTTGCCTGCTGCACTTTTGTAAAGCAACTGTTATAATCCATGGGGTTAAAGCTTCATGTAAAGATAATCGTAATGTACCAGCGGGCGGTGGTTGCGCTGCCCGGCCCGCTCGCGGGCTTTTTCGGCAGAGTATTCCGCAATGCCCAACCCTGCCTCGTTACCGGCAGCATTGGTAATGCGTATAATATCGCCCTTTTCAAAATCGCCCTCTACGGCCACAATGCCCACCGGTAAAAGGCTGGTAGCCTTGGCCGAGGTTAAGGCAGCCAGCGCCCCATTGTTTACCTGCACCAGCCCCTTGGCGCTCTGGCCCGCATGTGCCAGCCAGCGTTTTTTGCCCGAGGCATTTTTTTGTGCCAGAAAGCGCGTATGTGGCAGGCTGCCATCCAGTATGGCCGTTAGTACGCCGTTTACCTTGCCATTGGCTATATGCACGGTAATGCCCAGTTTGGCCACCTGGACGGCAATGCCCGCTTTGGTAAGCATACCACCCCGACCAAACGACGATTTGCCCGTGGTAATGTACTGGCTAAGCTGGCTGCCGGGGTCAATCACTTCCAGCAGGCGCGACCCCTCGGCGCGGGGGTCGCCCGTATAAATACCATCTACATTGCTTAAAATAATAAGGGCCCGTGCGCCCAGCATAC
>CAZRDD010000686.1:0-2667 GCA_964598675.1 uncultured Parafilimonas sp. | reverse complement strand
TTTGAGAGGAGGTATCAAGGGGCTGCGGTTTAGAAGGCAACATCCATTAAGTATATACATCGTTGATTTTTATTGTCATAATGTGAAGCTGGTTATAGAAGTTGATGGTAGTATACATAACGATCCGGTTGTAATAGAACATGATTTACAAAGAGAAGCAGATTTAAGATTGTGGGGATATACCATAATTCGGTTTACAAACGAAAGGGTGATTAAGGAGACTGAAAAAGTATTGGTAGAAATAACCAAATGTGTTGAGGATTTGCTGAACCTTAAATGATGTTAAATAGTTGTATACAGTAATTGGGTTTAGAAGAAAATAAAAAATTAAACATCTTAATAAAAACTAAACCTGCTTCCAGGTTCCCCCTTTAGGGGGCGGAGGGGGTTTTAAGGAGTGTTATGAAAATTTTAGTATTCGATAATTACGACAGCTTTACGTACAACCTGGTGCATCTGGTGGAAAAAATATTACACCAAAAGGTAGATGTGTACCGCAATGACCAGATACCGCTGGAAAAAGTAAAAGCTTACGACAGGATAATATTATCACCAGGCCCCGGTATTCCCGAGGAAGCGGGCTTACTGTTGCCCCTTATAAAGGAGTATGCAGCCAGTAAACCCATACTGGGTGTATGTTTGGGCCACCAGGCCATAGGCCAGGCATTTGGAGGGCAGTTAACCAATTTGTCAAAAGTGTACCATGGTGTAGCAACTAAGATAATTGTTTCAGATTCGCGGATTTCGGTTTCAGGTGATGATGTTTTTGCAGGTCTTCCAGCAGAAATAACCGTAGGCCGTTATCATAGCTGGGTAATAAGCGAGGAAGGTTTTCCTGAAGAACTAGAAATAACAGCCCGCGATGAAAATGGTATGATTATGGCCCTGCAGCACAAGAAATATGATGTACAGGGTGTGCAGTTTCACCCGGAAAGTGTTTTAACACCTGATGGGGAAAAGATGATGCGGAATTGGCTGGGACGGTAAGCCCCCATCCCCTAAAGGGGAGATAATGGCGATGGGATGGGAATATTTTGTATATCATCATTCTAAACTTCAGGAAAACTGTAAAAAAGGTTAATCTATCAATTCTTTAAAAAGAATAGGGTCATGAAGAAAATATTAGAATACTTATTCGGGCATAAAACATTAAGCCGCGAGCAGGCCAGGGAAATACTAACCAATATATCAAAGGCTATGTATAACGATCATGAGGTTACCGCTTTTATAACGGTGTTCCTCATGCGCAGCATCACCATACAGGAACTGGAGGGCTTTCGCGATGCCCTGCTGGACCTGTGTGTAAAGGTGGACCTGGGCGGGCATAAAACGGTGGATATTGTTGGTACCGGCGGCGATGGAAAAAATACATTCAACGTGTCAACGCTGGCCTGTTTTATAGTGGCAGGTGCGGGCCAAAAGGTTGCCAAGCACGGCAACTATGGCGCATCAAGCATCAGCGGTGCATCCAATGTAATGGAGCAGTTGGGCTACAAGTTTAAAAATAGCAGCGAGCAATTAAGGCGTGAGGTGGAAGAAGCCAATATTTGCTTTCTGCATGCACCAGTATTTCACCCTGCATTAAAAACGGTAGGCCCTATTCGTAAAAACATCGGACTGCGTACTTTTTTCAACATGCTGGGGCCTATGGTAAACCCTGCATCGCCCGCTTACCAGTTGATTGGGGTGTATAATCTTGAAATGGCGCGTATTTACAATTACCTGCTGCAGCCAACGGGCAGGGCGTTTTCTATTATTCACGGGTTGGACGGGTATGATGAAATATCCCTTACCAGCGATACAAAAGTAATTACCAATAAAGGCGAGTTTATAATGACACCTGAGCAGCTTGGTAAACGTACCGTAACGCCGCAGGATATTTACGGTGGCAATACCCCTGAAGAAGCTGCCAAGATTTTTGAAAAAGTAATTAAAGGCGAAGGCACCTGGGCCCAAAGTGCGGTGGTGCTGGCCAATGCAGCTATGGCACTGTATTGCACAGGTGCGTACCCCGCGTATGATGACGCCTACCATGCCGCAGTGGAAAGCCTGGAAAGCGGCAGCGCCAAAAATTGTTTAACTAAGCTTATCGCATTACAATAACAGCAAGCCTTTACCATAAGAGTATCATTCGTGTAAAGAGCAGCAACAGCATTTTTGTTTATGACAATTCTCGACAAAATTATAGCAGATAAAAGGGTAGAGGTAGCTTTAAGAAAGCAGCAGGTTCCGGTAGAAGCGTTGCAGCAGTTACCTTATTGGAACAGGCCCCGTGTGTCATTGAAAGCCTCATTGCTTGCACCCGGTTCAACAGGTATTATAGCAGAATATAAACGCAAGTCGCCATCAAAAGGTGTTATTAATGGCACTGCCGGTGTAAGGGAAGTGGTGGCCGCGTATAATGAGGCCGCAGCAGGCATATCTGTACTTACCGATGAAAAGTATTTTGGCGGCACCAGTGCGGATTTAATGCTTGCGCGCGAAACGGCTAGTATCCCTATTTTGCGGAAGGATTTTATAGTTGATACATACCAACTGCATGAGGCAAGGGGCATTGGGGCCGATGTTATTTTGCTTATTGCAGCCAATCTGGGTGCTCAGCAGGTAAAAGAGCTGGCCTCCGAAGCAAAAGCGCTGGGGCTTGAAGTGCTGCTTGAGATACACAAT
>CAZRDD010000685.1:0-2672 GCA_964598675.1 uncultured Parafilimonas sp. | reverse complement strand
GGGTTGCAAAGGTAACCGTTTTAATCATTCCACCAAATGTTTTTTAAAGTATTTTGTGGTTATCAACGTTTGCTTTACCCTCTGTTTACCAACACCTTTCTAAGAACTTAACCCGTTTTTTACAAGCGGGTTGCAAAGATAAGAGGTTTTTATATTCAAACAAAAAATAATTGTTATTATCTGTTTGCAACCTCTTGTCTTTCAATGAACTACCCCGTTTTTTTAACGGAGTGCAAAGGTAAGGGTGTTGAGTTAAACCACAAACTTTTATTTAAAATAATCTTCATTTTTTTCTTGCGCCTGCTTTACGCATATATAATGTACCTGCTTTGCTATTGCCTTGCTAACAGTTATTTATTACAGCGCGGGCTGCTGCATTAATATAGCTGGTTTAACTGCCAAAAGCCTTGCCAAGCCATAAAACAACAAGCCTTTACCATTTGGGGCAGGTACAAAAAAATACCGCCACTTGGTTAGTGGCGGTACTGCTGTTATTTAAACAGGTATTATTATGCTGTGTTAGTTTTTTGCTACAGTCAGCCTGCGTTCTTCAATTTCTTCTTTACGCAATGCGGTACCAGCGGCGGCTACCGCTTTTTTACCATCAAGTGTTGTGCCCGATACCATAATAAGTATCTGGTTAACCTTTTTATCGTCTCCGCGTTTAAAAAGGATGGTGCCATCCTGGTAACTCATGTGAAAGCTATCTGCACCAAGCAGGTCTAGCACAGCATCGCCCATTGATGTTGAAATTACCACAGATGAATCGCGCCACACAATCTGCGCTTCATCAATTGGGTTGCCTGGTTCAAAATTGTATTTCCCAAAAATATCTTTGTAAGTAGCACTGTCTTTTAGGTTTTGTGCATGTATAGCAGATGATACCAGCAGCATACCTGCAAAAACAAAAATCATTTTTTTCATATTGACACCGTTTTGTTGGTTTTAAATGGGCTTCAAAATACTAAGAAAATATTAATCCAACACTTTTTGTTGATGGCGTTACCCAAACCTTAATAATCTTTTAAAGTGCGCGTTAAAAAGCACGGCTATTCCAAACAAAACCCCTCTTACAATCCTTCAAACACCATTGCGGCACCCTGCCCTACACCAACACATATTGTAGCCAGGCCGTATTTGCTGCGCCTGCGGTTCATTTCGTGCAAAAGCGTGGTGGTAATGCGTGTACCGGTGCAACCTAAGGGGTGGCCCAGGGCAATAGCGCCACCATTTACATTCACAATGGCTTCATCAAGCCCAAGCTCCTTAATACAGGCCAGCGATTGCGATGCAAAAGCCTCGTTCAGTTCCACAAGGTCAATGTTACCTACTGTAAGGCCCGCCCGCTTCAACGCCTTCATACTGGCGGGGTAAGGCCCCATACCCATAATAGCAGGGTCTACACCGGCCACAGCCATACTTACCACCCTGGCTATAGGCTGCAGGTTAAAAAGCTTAACCGCCTCCTCGCTTGCCAGCAGCACCGCCGCTGCCCCATCGTTTATACCACTGCTGTTGCCTGCTGTAACGCTGCCATCTTTGGCAAACGCAGGCCTTAGCCCGGCTAATTTTTCAAGTGTTGTCTGGCGCGGGTGCTCGTCCTGCTGAAACCAGCTTATCAAACGGTCGTTCACCATTTCTACAGCCACAATTTCATCTACCCATTTTTCTGCGGCCAGGGCGGCAAAGTATTTTTCCTGCGAGGCGAGGGCAAAAGCATCCTGCTGCTCCCTGGTTATATTCCACTCCCGGGCAACATTTTCGGCCGTTTCGCCCATGCTGTACGGGTAATAACGGTTAGTCAGGTAACTATTGGTAAACCTCCAGCCTATGGTAGTGTCATAAATTTCTGGCTTGCGGCCCCAGGCCCCATCACTCTTGGGCATTACAAAAGGCGCGCGCGTCATGCTCTCTACCCCGGCGGCTATATATAATAACCCTTCGCCGCACATAATTGCCCTTGCGGCATCCATTACTGCCTGTAACCCACTGCCGCACAACCGGTTTACGGTATTACCCGCCACCGATACCGGCAACCCTGCCAGCAATGCCGCCATACGCGCCACATTGCGGTTATCTTCACCGGCCTGGTTGGCATCTCCCGCAATAACATCTTCAATAGCGCCAACATCAATACCATCGTTGCGCATAACCAGCGAGCGTATTACGTACGACAACAAATCATCTGGCCGTATGGAACTTAATTTACCGCCATAGCGGCCTATGGGCGTTCTTACGGCATCTATTATATAAGCTGTTTGCATATTATTAAACCCGGCGGGTTATGTTTTAGCTGCGCAAGATATATAAAAAGGGCAGACTGTAACCCGCCGTTAACCGGGGCGCGGTTTAGCGCAAGTACATTTTTTGGGGGACCAGGCGGTAGATTTATATGGCATCGTCCCTTGCGTCGCACCCTTGTACAAAATATCAATATTGGGCTGAGGGAATAAAAAGCATTCCCTTCTCCAATTTATGTAACAGGGGCCCAACATAAATGTTTAAGCATCGCCAGGCCAATAGCATTCTACACATTATTGTATTATACCCACCTGGCAATTGTACCCCTTGTTAGTAGCTAAACATCACCGGGTTTATGGGGCTGTTAATCACCTCACCCACTTTGGCACCGGGACACCAGGTGTTCCAGTCGTTTACCTGGTTATCGTTTT
>CAZRDD010000684.1:0-2687 GCA_964598675.1 uncultured Parafilimonas sp. | reverse complement strand
GTTTTTTTTGCAAAAAGCTGTAAAATCTTGCTTTTTCCGCCTCCCTGTCACTTGGTTGGATGAATGAAAGATACTCGTCAAATGTTAATTCAGTCCTATTTTTAATATCCAGCAGTTTTATCATGCCGGAGGAGCATACGATTAAATCCTTTGCAACAATCCACTCAAACGAACCGAAGCGGCCTATTAATTCAGCCTCGTTCAGCTTATTATTTTTTAGCCTCAGTTCTGCTTCGGCTTTTTTACGCATTTCTATTTCTGCTTCAAGTAGTCCCTGAGATTTGGATGAGTGTAAATTGACCATAACAATTATAACTATGCTTTTGGTGGGTTACTTCAAACAATTTGTTTTAACATCAATTTGCACCGTTATAATAACTGCCTTAAACCCTTTAGGCAAATATTAAGAACCATAAATCATTATATATTAATGACTTGGATACGCTGATGGGTACAGATTAATGATTGTTAGCCTCTTGCTGGCTTATATCAAAAATAGTAAAAAATTTCTATTTTATTTTTTACAATTCATCATACATTAAGCTTTTATTGTTGTGTTTTAATACAATATTTTTTGTACTGTTTGGTAAACTTCGCCAACTTTTATGTAAAGGGTTAATCTGCTAAAAATATAAAGAGATGTTTTTTGTAACTGTAAAGTTATATTGCACAATTTGTTTTATGTACCTTAACACCACCAACAAGTATGAACCAGTCAATTAACCAGGCATTTCCAACAGCATATTATAACATAGTGGAAGCTACTGCAGCATCGGGGTTTACAATGGCCTCAGATGTATTAACCTGTTCTTTACTGCGTACACTGGCTGCTTCAAAGCCCGGTGGCCGCTTTCTGGAGCTTGGCACCGGTACGGGCCTTAGTACCGCCTGGATATTGGATGGTATGGATGATGCTTCATCGCTGGTTTCGGTGGATAACAATGCCGCTTTTCAACAGGTGGCCAGTAAGTTTCTTGGTGGTGATAACCGGCTTACATTGGTATGCAGCGATGGTGGCGAATGGGTTGAAAATAACCTGTCAGCAACGTTTGATTATATTTTTGCTGATACCTGGCATGGCAAATACCTTATGCTGGAGGAGGCGTTGGCCATGTTAAAACCCGGTGGCATTTATATTATTGATGATATGCTGCCGCAGGCCAACTGGCCTGAAGGCCATGCTGAGAAAGCAACAGCGTTAATAAGTACCCTGGACAGCAGAAGCGATATGTTTTTTACCAAACAACACTGGGCTACAGGTATTATAATAGGCATAAAAAAAATGGCTGTATAATAAACACAACCATCTTTTTTAGCTAATTGCCGTTTATTAATTAAGGGCCATGTTGTCTATAAGCCTTACGTCATTTAAAAAGGCGGCCACCAGGGCAACAAGTTTTGTGTTTCCGGTTGCAGTGGTAACAGGGGCTAACGTAGCAGCATCGCAAATTTCAACATAATCAATTTTGCTAAACCCGGCAAGGGTAATTATTTGGGTTGCCTCGCGCTTTAACTCCGCTATGCTTTTGTTGTGTAAATGGAGTTTTATAAAGCTGAGGGCTTTGTATATGGCGGTAGCCTGCAGCTTGCCTTCGGGGCTTAAACGCAGGTTACGGCTGCTCATAGCAAGGCCATCTGGCTCACGAAGGGTATCGCCTATTTCAAGGGTCACCGGCAGGTGGTGTAACTGTATAAGTTTATCCACAACCATGCACTGCTGGTAATCCTTCCTGCCCATAAAAATACTGGTGGGGGCCACTATATTCAGCAGGTTATGCACTACCTGGCATACACCCTGAAAATGCCCCGGGCGGTAAAAGCCTTCCAGTATATTTTCAAGAAAACCGAGTTCATAATGTACAGGAGAGGCCAGTCCGGCCGGATAAACTTCATTAACCGATGGCAGAAAAAGAATATCTGTACCTGCCTTTTCAAGCAGTAATATATCGTTTTCAATGGTTACAGGGTATTTTTCAAAGTCTTTGGGGTCGTTAAACTGGGTGGGGTTAACAAATATGCTGCAAACCGTTGATGTACAATGTGTTTTGCTTTGATTTATTAACGATATATGGCCATTGTGCAAGGCCCCCATAGTGGGTACAAACCCAATGCTATGCCCTTTTTGTTTTAGCGATAATATGTGGTTATTAAGGCTTTCAGCTTGCTTGAAAATAATCATTTAAGGAGGTTAAACAGTAATAAAATAGCTGTAACATTTATTTATGAGCATTTTTTGTACCTTCGCATCCTTTATTTTTTTCCTAAACACAGGATACGAATGTCAACAAAGAAAAGAATTTTATTCATTGCTACGGAAATGTCTCCTTACTTAGAGCTTACTGAGTTTGCTGAAATTGTGAATAAACTCGCAATTAAGAGCAACGACAGTGGTTTAGAAGTAAGGTGCATCATGCCGCGTTTTGGTATTATTAACGAAAGGCGCCACCGCCTGCACGAAGTAGTACGCCTTTCGGGCATTAACGTATCGGTTGACAATGACGACTATCCATTGCAAATTAAGGTTGCATCCCTGCCAAATGCAAGGTTACAGGTTTATTTTCTTGACAATGAAGACTTTTTTAAGCGTAAATCTGTTTTTACGGATGACCATGAACAATGGTTTGATGCCAACGACCTGCGTACCATCTTTTTTTGCAAAGGTGCCCTGGAACCAGTAAAGAAATTTG
>CAZRDD010000683.1:1073-2709 GCA_964598675.1 uncultured Parafilimonas sp. | reverse complement strand
GTACTGGTTTTTCCAGGTGTCGTTCCAAAAGCCAATGTGTGCGCCGGGGCCTACATACCATTTTAACCCGTTAACGCCGTCAATATCATTGTGTATTTCGTACAGGCCGGTTAAGCGAAAGCCATCGCTGTAAAAATATCCTATCCCTTCTAAGGCCCTGTTGGGCTTAACAAAGCTTTTAAGGGTAACGCCAGTGGGGTAAAATTTTAAACCAAGTGCTGTAGTGTAATCACTTCCGGTGCTTTGTGCATTGGTAACGCCATAACTTGCTGCAATAACCATAACAATCAATAATAGCTTCTTCATAAGTTTCTAAGTTTAAATGGTTCAATATTGGGGGTATTGTAAAAATCGTGCCAATTTTAAAAAACATACCGCACGGCCAGGCCTCCATAGGCAGGGGTAAAGCCTGCTGTACCTACTACGGTAACGGATGGCTGCCAGTCAATACTAACATTTACGGGTATGTTTTTAAACTTGTAATCAAGCCCCAAAATGCCGTCAATACCCACATCGGCCTTGCTGTTATAGTCTTTGCTGTACTGGTCTTTCCAAAAGCCAATGTGTGCGCCGGGGCCAACAAACCAGGCAAGCCCCTCCACATTGTTAAAAGTGTAATAATTAAACTCGTACAACCCCGCCAGTCTAAAACCCTTGTTCCAGGCGGTTAACTGCCCCTCAATGCTTCGGGTGTCGGTTACAAATTTTTTATACGTAACCGATAGCCCGCCGGGAAATTTTATGCCAATGGCCTGGTGGTAATAGCTGCCCGTGGTTTCATCGGTTTGGGCCTTAACTTGTTGTGTTGCAAAAAATAAAACAGTTAATACTAAGGGTAGTTTTTTCATGCCTGCGGTGTTTTATATTCTATGTGCATGAAACGGGCTAACTGTTTTTAAGTTATACCAACCGTGTTAAATTGTAGTGAAAGCCGAACGGAAGGTGTTTTTCCCTCTCATTCTAAAAAACAGGCCTCCTTGTAAAGCCCACATATTAGTTAAGCCGTTTATAAGTTTCGCCTTCAGGGGGTGGAGGGGGTTTTTCCATATCTTTGCAGCCTCATTTATGAAAGTAAGAACATTACAGCGGGATAAGGTAAACATCATTACCCTTGGTTGCAGTAAAAACCTGGTGGATAGTGAAGTGCTCAGCGGCCAGTTAAAGGCCAATGATATTGATGTGGTACACGAAAACAGTAAATTAGACCATAATATAGTGGTGGTAAACACCTGTGGTTTTATTGATAAGGCAAAGGAGGAGAGCATTAACACCATTTTAAACCAGGTAAACCTTAAAAAAAGGGGCAAGCTGGATAAAGTGTATGTTACCGGCTGCCTTAGCGAACGTTACCGTGGTGACTTGGAGGCCGAAATACCAGAAGTGGATGCCTGGTTTGGTACCATGGAGCTGCCCCTGATGCTTAAACAGTTTGATGCGGATTATAAAACTGAACTGCTGGGTGAGCGCATGTTAAGCACTCCCAAGCACTATGCTTACCTTAAAATAAGCGAAGGCTGCAACCGTACCTGCTCCTTTTGTGCCATACCGCTTATGCGGGGTGCGCATGTTAGCAGGCCAATGGAAAGCCTGGTGGCCGAAGCTGAAAGCCTGGTAAAAAAAGGGGTGAAGGAAGTGA
>CAZRDD010000683.1:0-1063 GCA_964598675.1 uncultured Parafilimonas sp. | reverse complement strand
AAAAAGCGTATGCTGGCCGACCTGCTGAACAGGCTGGCCGATGTAAAAGGGCTGGAGTGGATACGCCTGCACTATGCGTACCCCAATAAATTTCCGATGGAGGTGCTGGATGTAATGCGCGACAGGGAGAATATTTGCAATTACCTTGATATGCCCCTGCAGCACGCCAGTGATAACATGCTGAAGGCCATGAAAAGGCAAAGCACCCGTGCCGAAATGGAAGACCTGATAGCTGCCATACGCGATAAAAACCCCGGTATTTGCCTGCGTACCACATTGATAGCTGGTTTCCCCGGTGAAACACAGGAAGATGTGGAAGAAGTAAAGGATTTTTTACAAAAGCAGCGGTTTGACAGGGTGGGCATCTTCTCCTACAGCCATGAAGAAGGCACCAGCGGTTACCTGCTGAATGATGATGTGCCTGCCGATGTAAAACAGCAACGCGCACAGGAAATAATGGAAGTGCAGCAGGAGATTAGCTACGAAAAGAACCTGGAAAAAGTAGGTCAAACCTTTAATGTTATTATTGATAAGAAAGAAGCGGGCCGCTACTTAGGCAGAACAGAGTTTGATAGTGTGGAAGTGGATAATGAAGTGGTTATTAAGGCCGACAAGAAATTACCGGTAGGCGATTTTGTAAACGTGCGTATTACAAAAGCATACGATTACGATTTAGAAGGGGAAGTAGTGTAAAGTAATTGCACGAAAAATACAGTAACACGAATTGACACCAATTAAACAAATTAGTACAGTAGTGGTTTAGACATTAGTGGTAATAGTCTATTCAATTCGTGTAATTCGTTATGATTCGTGTTATTGAAAATCAGCGTTTACGATTTACGGATTACTTTACCAGAGGTTTTAAGGATTGGTGATAAATTTTTTACTTCGTATTTAATAATACAGGTTGCATGCAAACCGATTGTACTCAAATACCTTTTCAACAAACTGGCTATTTCTCCAAAATAGTTACTGCTTACCTGAACGAAGAAACAGCTATGCAGCCGTTTTATAAGCATAAGGTAACAATACAGGGGTTGAGTGATGCTATTGAGGCTAGAAA
>CAZRDD010000682.1:0-2720 GCA_964598675.1 uncultured Parafilimonas sp. | reverse complement strand
TTTCGCCGCCGGAGCCTAACCCAAGCAAAACACAGCCTGCAACAAGCACAGTGGTATTATGGCTAAGTTGTATGGTTAAAAGGCCAGCAAAAGCAGCTATTGCAAAAGGCACAATAATTTGGGGGGTATTGTACCGGTCCAGCAGATGGCCGGTAACAACCTGTGCTGCAAGGCCGCCAACAGCAATAAGCGAGGCCATGGTTGTTGCCGCCTGTATAGAAAGCCCCTTATCTCTAAAAATGGATACCCCATGCACTTCAAGCCCAATAAATGTAAACAGGCTCATGCCCAGGCCCGCTGTTATAAACCAGTAGTTTTTTGAGCGTAAGGCGCGTAAAGGCTTCTCCCCTTCTTCAAGGGCGGGAGCAATGGTTTTATGGGCAACATCTTTACGCTCCTTCAAATAAAAAAACAGGATTGGCAGGCTTATAACTATAACAATGGCCCCCAGCACAACAAAGGCGTTTTTCCACCCGGTTACCCCAAGCAGCCAACTTGCCAGTTGCGGTATTACCGCAGCACAAATAAATACGCCCACACCAAAGCTGCCTAATGCCAACCCCCGCCTTTTATTAAACCAGCCCGATAGTACCTTGCTGTAGGGGGCTATACCGGGGCTTAGCAGGCCAAGGGCCGCAAACAGCACATAAAACTGTAACAGCGAGCCATTGGCAAACCGCAGGGCCAGCACCGCACAGCCAGATAGAAAAGTTAGAGGAATAACAACTGCCCTTACGCCCCACCTGTCAAGGCTGTACCCTACTACAGGAGAACTGAGGGCCGAAAACCACCTTGCCATTGTAATGGCCAGTGCCAGTTTTGCACGGCCCCAGCCATACTGTTCAGAAATGGGTTGCATAAATACAGCAAAAGCCGCTGTAACAACCCCCGTTGCACTTAAAACAGCCCCTGTTAGCGAGGCACCGGCCGCTTTTAGTGCCGGTGCATTTTTTAAGGCGGCTTTGTTAACAGCTTTTAATGTCAGCATAAGTGTTTAGTAGCGCCAAACAGCATTTATTGTTTAAATATCAGTACGCACTGGTACCGTGTTTACATTAATTACCTCCAATGGCTGGCCAATGGCTTTTAAGGAGTGGGGCAACCTTTCTGCATTAATAGCCTGTTTTGTACCAAGCCATAAAGCATGCACAAGGTGGTCGTCGTATGGGTTGTCTGTATTAGGGTGTATTAGTACCGTAAGGCCAAGGCGGTTAAGAATAAGCCAGGGTAACAACGTAGGCAATAATTCTTTTTTAAACCCAAAGTAGTACGATGCCGTTGTATGCGGGCCAAAGGCTGCGTTGTGCCAGGGCCCCAGTTCAACGGCAAAGCGCTCGGCAACCCATGTTCTTAAAAGGGCCGCATTTTTGCTGCCTTTATCATCAAAGTAAATATGTGCATGGTAGCTGTCAATATCGTTGTAGCTGCGCGGGCTTACCTGTTCAATATCATTTGGCATAACTGTGTATGGTTAAAAATTAAATGATTGAGGGGATGTATACTTTAGTTAAATGCTTTGCATGCTTACTTCAGCTTCCACGATACTGATACGTTATAAACATTGGTACTTAAGCTTGATATGCTGCTGTTGTATTGCGCACCCGCAAGGCTGGCGGATGAAGCCGTTTGATTGTTATTAAACGCATGCTCATACGCCAGGTTAAGTTTAGCGGCACCCGATAATTTAAGCGAAGCGCCCAGCGTAAGGTGGTGCTCAACAATTGCCGGAAACAGCGGAAAAACGGTAGATGCAGGCACCGGGTTACTGCTGTAAACATACCCTGCACGCACTGTTAGTGCGTTTGATACGCCGTATTCAGTACCTGTTCTTATTACCACTGCGTTTTTCCATTGTAGCGGAAACGGTATTGAAATAGTTCCGCTGGTGCCAAGCAGGCGGTTTACATTAGGGTTAGTGCCACCACTTAACGAAATATCAAGCGTGTTAAAAGCATCCGCCCAGTTTATCCATTCTGCATCGGCAGATAACCGCAGTTTTTTGGAGGCTTGTACAGAAATGCCTGCAGCAATTGACTGGGGCAGGGTTAGCTTTGCTTTTGCGCTGTAACTATCAGCCGCACCTTTGGTTAAATCAATACCAAGCTGGCTAAACTGGCTGGCGGCCTGCTGTTGTGCCTGCTGGGGTGTAGTACCCGGTTTTTGTTGTATTATGCCCGCTACAACTCTGCCAAACGCATCGTTAAACTGCGCATTCATATCCAGCGTAGCCGTGCCGCTTTTATAGTTAAGTGTTACCGGTAAGCTGTAAGTAAGACCTATTGAAACGTTTTCTGAAGGTTTATAAGCAAGCCCTATTTTGCCATTAAAACCCAACGCCGTTAAGCCTTTGATTGATACGCCAGCCACCAGCTCAGTATAGCCTAACCCATTTGGGGGGGCCGCAGAAAAAAAGTTGCCAAACGTAGCCCCTGTTTGCGGGTTTATTACCCCTTGCAATAAAGCCGGTGGTACGCTGAAGGGCTCCCCAAATTCAAGCTGGCTGTACACAAGGGTTGCAGTAATACCTGCAGAAAATTGGTTGTTGAATTTGTAAGCCAGCGAACCGCCGCCTTGCAATACAGCAAATTTTGAGTGGTAGTCTTGCAGGGCATAATTGCCCGCGTTATCCTTGTACAGGTAATGGTTTAATGTAAAATCGGCACCAAGGCCCCCTTGCGTGTAAAGGCCCAGCCCGTACGTAAATTTTTTGCCCGGTTTAG
>CAZRDD010000681.1:0-2722 GCA_964598675.1 uncultured Parafilimonas sp. | reverse complement strand
GGGGAGGGGATGGCCCGGCGAAAACGCGCGGAGCGTTCGGGTTTCGCCTTGAACTGCGAAGCACATCATTGAGGCAATTGAAAAGACATCAATTATCGAAATACTTTTCTCTGTTACTTTCTTTGTGTTAAGACAAAGAAAGTAAGGCAAGAGGTTGGCGCAGCCGCAGCAAGCAAGAGCCGGAAGAAGATTTGTTGTTTTGAGCATTAATGTAAATGATTTTTATGATTACGTTGATGGTGAAAGGTTTTATGGTTATCCTGGGTTGTTTGTAAGCCAAACCTGTAAGGTTTTACTTTACGAGGCTGGCCAATGTTACAACTACGTACCCAACATGTCGCCCCTACGAGGCTTTGCGTAACTGGCGTATAAACGTTGATGCTACTAACATACCGCCCCTACGGGGCTTTACCCCCGTTGTGTATTCCCCCAACGGGGGTACATCTGTAAGCACAGGGCAACGCCCTGTGAAATGTAGCCGAATGTTACACATTACCCTGAAAGGGTTACATCAAAACAGTTTGAATAGATGTACCTATAGCCTCACCCCAACCCCTCTCCTAAAGGTGAGGGGCTTTGCGAAGAATATGCATGGTGTTTCAGGGCTTTGCATTCGTTGTATATTCCCCCAACGGGGGTACATCTGTAAGCACAGGGTAAGGGTTACATCAAAACAGTTTTGATGTAACCCATACGGGGCAATGCGGAATATATAACCCGTGTGTTACGATGGGTGTTACCCATCGCTGTTAGATGCAGCCCCTACAGGGCAATAGACCGTGTGTATTTTGCTCCATAGCGTTACAGCCGTACAAGAGTGCGACGCAACCGAAGCTTAATAGCAGCACTGCAGCCGGGTTCATAAATGCTTTACTGTAAGCCAGTTTGTAGTTTTTAGTTTGTGGTTTGTAGTTAGCGTACGTTATAAGCCAGTTTGTAGTTTACGGTTTGTGGTTTGTAGTTGGCGAACGTAGTATGTGCCTTTTGCTTTAAACCCTACACCCTCCGCCTTAAACCTTCTGCCTTTGGCCGCCCTAAACCCTACGCCTTCTTCCGCCCTACACCTTAAACCCTACACCTTCTTCCTTATCACCCTTCAAACTTCCCTTCCAGAATTTTAACGTAGTTGGTTTCGCACTCCAGCAGGTAGTCGAAATCAATCTTCCAGCCACGGGGGTTATCGCCCAGGGCGAAGGGGCTTTTTTTAACCTGTATGAGCAGGGCCACAAAATTGAACGGGACCTCGCGGGCGCGGATGCTGAGCTTTTGGCGGCGGCGCTCGGTAAGGTGGTGCAACTGGTTAAGGCCGTTATCAAGGGCAAACAGGTTCCACAGGGTGGCGTAGGGCTCAATAAACACGGGGCGGTACTGGCGTATAAAATCGCCCAGGGCCTTGCGCCGCTCCAGCGCGGTGGTGGGCAGGCTGGGGATGAGCAGTGCCCATGCCTTAAACACCTCGTCGTCGGTTTTGGGGCGAAATAAGGCATGGTTGCCCATGTTGTGGTACACAGGGGCAAACGGCAGGGTTGGCGGGTATAAAGCGCCTGTAAAGCCCGCCTGGGGGCTGTGCGACCTCACCCCCAACCCCTCTCCTAAAGGCGAGGGGCTTTGCGAAGTATTGCCGGTTGCGTTTAACGGCGGCCCCTGTGCGTACGGGGCATGGCCTGGTTTTACCCCCAACCCGTGTGTACCCGGCGAGGGGCTTTGCGAAGTGTTGCCGGTTACGTTTAACGGCGGCGCGGCGGTGGAAGGAGGGGCACTCTCTCCCGAAGGGGAGAGTGGAGAATGTTCGGTTTCGTATTCGTATTCGTGTTCTGCTTCAGGCGGCGCGTTGCCGTCAATTGGCGGCGACTCGCCGCGGGTTGCATGCAACTGCCCGCGCGTTGCCGCCATTTGCATGCAAGTGGCCGGTAACCCGGCTATGCCGATGTTATTGATGGATGATAAGCCGTTTACAGTTGAGGGCATGCCATTACCATCGTTAGATGATACGCCTGTGTTGATGGATGATGAGCCGTTTGCGTTTGCGGGCATGCCATTACCATCGTTAGATGATACGCCTGTGTTGATGGATGGTGAACCGTTTGCGTTTGAGAGCATGCCATTACAATCGTAGGTTGATACGCCTGTGTTAACGGATGATGCGCCGTTGACAGGTGAGGGCATGACATTACTATTGTATGATGATACGCCTGTGTTGATGGATGATAAGCTGTTGGTGGAGGAGGGCATGCCATCGCCATTGTTTGGTGATACACCTGTGTTGACGGATGATGAGCCGTTGACGTTTGAGGGCATGCCGTTACTGTCGTTTGATGATACGCCTGTGTTGATGGATGGTGCGCCATTGACAGTTGAGGGCATGCCATCACCGCTGGTGGCTGAGGAGGCATCCTGGTACATCCCCGGCGGCTGACCGTTATCGGTGGGGATGTACTGGCAGTCTTCGGGCTGCATGGTGTGGCCATGCGGCAGCGGGCCATAATCACCGGGTATGGGGTGCTTGGCCCTGGCTTTGCGCAGGCGCTGGCCAAAGTTTACAATTTGCACGTACTGCTTGCCCTGGGCCTGGTACAAACGCACAATGCCCGCCTGCTGGCACTGGGTTAGCCAGCGGGTAATGTCGGCATCGGTAACCTCGGTTAGCAGCAACGGAAAAAGGCTGGCACGAAGCAGCCTTGTGTTGGCGGTATAAAGTCCGTAATCATCGGCCTTCATAATA
>CAZRDD010000680.1:0-2732 GCA_964598675.1 uncultured Parafilimonas sp. | reverse complement strand
GGTACTACCGAGTACGAATTGCTTAACCCCGAAATAATGTTGCCTTCGGCACTTAAGAAAAACAACATACGCCTGCAGAGTATATTTACGTATGTTGAACAGCATTTTCATGAAGAGATTGATATACAAAAAGTTGCATCGCTGGCAAACCTGTCGGTGCCCTCTTTTTGCACCTATTTTAAAAAGGCAATGAAAGTTACTTTTACTGACTTTGTTAACCAGTACCGCATACAGCGCTCCTGCATACTTTTACAACAGGATAAAACCGTTGCAGAAACTTGTTTTGAGTGTGGCTTTAATAATGTAACCTACTTTAACAAGGTGTTCAAAAAAACGTTAAACACCACCCCATCTGAGTATAAAAAGGCGAAACTGGTAACTGAAAAATTTGCATAGCTTTTATTGCACCACTTTCTCCACCCTTATGCCTGCACTTATTACTTGTGTAAGGGGGTCTTCGCGCATGGCTTGCTGCAACGCAAATGTGTAAACGCCTTTTTTTAATCTTACCGGGCCACGCTCGTTAAGCAATATTCGGTGCTCAATTATATCATCCATGGCAGTACCCAACCAGCCATAATTATTTTTTGCAAGCGAAAATTGTTTTTGAACAGTTACGGCTGTATCGCCGGGTACCACTGTGGTTATATTTAGGTACACGTTATTATAATGGTATGCATCTGTATGCGTAAACACAACATACAAATTATACCAGGCTGTTGTATCCTGTATATTAAAAGTAAAGCCCGGCCGGTTGTTGCCAGCCCATTGATGCTGCGGCAAAATTTCAGTTTTTTCAAAAACACCATTTGTACCGCAGGCCTGCAGTAATACCAGTGCAATAACAAAAAAAATAACCTGTTTCAAATAAGTAGATTTTCCGGGTAAAATTATAACACGTTAAGTATTTGTTCCTTGGCTTTTTCCAATTCATCTTTCATTAAAACCACAGCTTTCTGCACATCGGCATCATACGCTTTTGAACCAGTGGTGTTTATTTCACGCCCTATTTCCTGCAAAATAAACGAGAGTTTTTTCCCTTTTATTATTTCTTTTTCTGTCAGTATGGAGCGGAAATAATTGCAATGGTTTTTAAGCCTTACCGTTTCCTCGCTTATATCAATTTTCTCAATGTAATAAATCAGTTCCTGCTCTAGCCTGTTGGGGTCGTAATTTTCCTTGCCAACATTATCTTCAAGCACCTTTTTCAAACCTTCCCTTATTTTTTCCCTGCGCCTCGGCTCAAGCAACGCTACCTGGCCCTGCAACTCTTCAATACTGTTTATACGGCCAACAAGGTCGGCCTCCATGCTTTTGCCTTCATCCTTTCTGTGGTCGTTCAGTTGTTTTATCGCCTGCAGCAAGAGTTTTTTAAATTCAGCCCAATCGGCCTCGCCCAAAACATCGGTTGACTGTGTAATAACATCGGGCAGCTTAAGCAATGTGCTTAATATGTTTTCCATAGGCACATTCAGTTCGGTTGAAAGTTGTGCCACCTGGCTGTAATAAGCCTTCAATAATTCAGTATTTATTACAACGGGTTTTGCGCCGCCATTTTGTTTAATACTAATGGTACATTCAATGCTGCCACGCAACAGGCCTTCATTTAAAGTGTTACGCACCTCAAACTCATATGGTTTAAGCAAAGCGGGTATTTGCAGCCTTATATCGTATTGCTTACCATTAAGGGAGCGTACTTCTACCAAAAAAGTTTTTTCATTAATCGTCTGTTCAGCCCTTCCGTACCCCGTCATTGAATATAACATAGATAATATTTAAGTTTTGCAAAGTAAGCAATGTTTGAGTTGCTTTTTGCAATAACCATAAATTTACCCATTTTGATTAAGCGCAGCCATTAACATGCTTCAACTAAATGCGGCTGAAAAGCTTGAAAACAGGGTAGCACATTTATTAAAACACATGGCCACCCTTTATGGGCGGCCATGTGTTTTAATTGCAATGCTATAAAATTATACCCGTATTACTTTACAGTATACTTATTGGTAATAAAATTAACATCAATGGTGTAAGTGCCTGAGGCAGAAGGCGCAGGGGTATTGGAACCTGGCACAGCGCCATCAGTTAGCAGGTCGCCACCGCCAGAAGCAGTACCATCGGTAGAGCCACCAAATTTATGGGCCCAACTGCCGTTCACCGGTAAAAACAAATAGCTTTTGCCACCGTTCAAAGGCAGGGTTAAAGTAAACTCAGCATTGCCCACTTTTGTAAACTGCTGGGCAGGTGTTGGCACAGGGTTACCCCAACCGCCTGGGGTGGCATCACCCACAATAAACAAATCTGTTGGGCCGGTATAAGGCGTAACCGTGTAGGAATTGGTAGCAAAGTTTACCACTATTTTATACAAACCGCTTGTACCTGGCGCAGGTGTATTTGAACCTGGCACAGCACCATCGGCCAGCAGGGTACCGCCGCCTACAGTAGTACCGTCAGAAGAACCACCGTATTTATGGCCCCAATCGCCATTTACGGGTAAAAACAGGTAGCTTTTGCCTGCGGTTAAGTTTAGCACAATGCCATACGAAACAGCATCAATAGGCGTAAACTGCTGGGCAGGTGTTGGCACCGGGTTGCTCCAGCCTCCGGGTGTGGCATCGCCCACAATATATAAATTGGCCGGAACAGGAATTTGTGTAACCGTGTAAGTATTTGTTTGGAAGTTAACCACAATTTGATACACCCCGGTAGTGGCAGGTGCCGGGGTATTTGAACCC
>CAZRDD010000679.1:0-2733 GCA_964598675.1 uncultured Parafilimonas sp. | reverse complement strand
GCACCTGATACGGATAATACCGGCGTAGGGACGAGAATAATACTTACTGCATTGTATACCTGCTGCAACGGCAGCTTTTATTTTGAGTGGGCACATTTGTAATAAAACCATTAACCATGAGCGTACACGACTGGTGGCAACTGCTGTATAAGCAATTGCTTGAAACGGACCTGCTGCAGTGGGCCGCTGTAATTTTAGGCGTGGCCGAAGTGCTGTTTGCGCGCGTAAACAATATTTGGCTGTACCCCACCGGTATAGTTAGCACCCTTATTTCCATTTACATTTTGCTGGGGGCGGGCCTGTATGCCGATAGCCTGCTGAATGGTTATTATGTGGTAATGAGTGTGTACGGCTGGTACTACTGGCTTAAAAAACAACACCAGCCCCCGGTAAAAATAAGCTGCTGTACCCGGCGCGATTGGGTGGTTACCCTTACCATAACCTTTGGCGGTTTTGCCGTGCTGGCACTGCTGCTAAAATATTTTACGCCATCAACCGTACCCGTGTGGGATGCCTGGGTAAGCGCCACCGCCTGGGCTGGTATGTGGCTGCTGGCAAAGCGTAAAATTGAAAACTGGTTGCTGCTAAACCTTAGCAACCTGTTTGCCGTACCGCTGCTGTTATACAAGCAACTGCCCATGTTTGCGTTGTTAACCGTATTTCTTTTTGTAATTGCCATACAGGGCTGGTTTAAGTGGAAAAAGATAATTAAGCAGGATGCACTAACTGCACAGGCCACTGTTAATTAAGTATTATAATTATTGTATGATGAACGAGCCATTACACCCCAGCGAAAATATTTCTGCCGAACTGGCCACCATTTTACGCAGCACCGCCCGGGGGGCCGAACTGCTGGGCCGCCTGCACCCGGAGCAGTTGTTTGTTATATACCAGCAAAACTGGTTTAACCTGTTTGTACCGCAAAGCTTAGGCGGGCTGCAGCTTACCCTGCCGCAGGCACTGCAAACGCAGGAGGCCATAGCTTGGGCCGATGGCAGCACCGCCTGGGTGGTTACCCTTTGCAGCGGCGCCAATTTTTTTGCCGGTTACCTGCCCCCGCCAACAGCGGAGGCTTTTTTTGAAAACCCAAAGGTTTGCCTGGCGGGCAGCGGCAGGCCATCTGGCACGGCACGTATAACGCCCGGTGGCTTCACCATTAGCGGCTTTTGGCATTACGCCACCGGTGCGCCGCACGCCACTGCCTTTACAGCCAATTGCTTTGTGGAGGATGAAGCAGGCCAGCCGGTTAACAACGCTGATGGCAGCCCGCTGATGTATGCCTTTATTTTTAAGCGCGATGAGGTGATAGTGCATACCGATTGGCATACCACCGGCATGATAGCCACTGCAAGCAACAGCTTTCAGGTAAACAATCTTTTTGTACCCGAAAGCAGGCGCTTTACCATTGCTGCGGCAAAAGCAGTATTGCCGCACCCGGTGTACCAGTACCCGTTTTTACAGTTTGCACAGGCAACCCTGTGCGTAAACATGGCGGGCATGGCCCAGTGCTTTATTGGCTTGTGCCAAACCATTTTTGCAGAGCGTAACAACAGTGTATGGGCCACTGCCGCACAGGCGGCTCATCAAAAACTGCAGCAGGCCGTGCAGCAGGTACAGCAGGCAAGGGCTGCGTTTTACCATGCCGTTCACCTGTCGTGGGTGGTGTGCGAGGGTAACAGGGTGGTTGATGATAACCTGTTGCTTTCCGTAAGCAGTACCAGCCACCACCTGACGCAAACAAGCCTGCAGGCTGTTGATACACTGTACCCCTTTTGCGGGTTGGCTGCTGCCGATACCCGTACCGAAATAAACCGCGTTTGGCGTAACCTGCACACCGCCAGCCAGCATACTTTACTGCTGCCGGTTGCTTAGTAAAGGTTGCGGTTAAGCACATTGGAGTGTTGCCGGTGTGTATGCAGGCAGGTTATGTCAGTCCCCCCGGCAGGGGGAGTAAATATGTATTTCTTCTTTGCGGTAATGTTCAAATACCGTCTCCGGTTTTTATGTGTAAGGCGGGGCAGGCCCACTCATTTATAAAAAAGCGCATTCTGTTAAACAATTTGGCGGCTAAATAGTTACCTTACATACAAGCAACCAATAACGCACGTTTTATGAACAGGAGAAACTTTTTAAAAAGCAGTTCTGTAGCTGGCGTAGCCACCACGGCACTGGCCATTACAGGCTGTAATGTACCCACTGCCGGTAACAAACAGCAGCCAAACGGCACAACAGCAGCCACCTATAATAATTTCGATTTGCTGGAGGCTACCGTTGATGGTCTGCAGCAGCAAATGCAAAGCGGTAAGCTTACTGCCCGTGCCATTACCCAGCTTTATTTAAACCGTATTGAAGCGCTGGATAAAAAAGGCCCTGCCATAAACGCTGTTATTGAGCTTAACCCCGATGCCTTAGCCATTGCCGACAGCCTTGATGCTGAGCGTAAAGCGGGCAAACTGCGCGGCCCATTGCATGGTATACCGGTTTTAATAAAAGATAATATTACCACTGGCGATAAAATGGCCACCACGGCGGGCAGCGCTGCCCTGGCGGGCAATATAATGGCTAAGGATGCCTTTATTGTACAGCAACTGCGTAATGCCGGGGCGGTGCTGCTGGGTAAAACCAACCTTAGCGAGTGGGCCAATTTCCGCTCTTCGCACTCCACCAGCGGGTGGAGCAGCCGGGGCGGGCAAACCAAAAACCCCTGCGTTATCAACCGCAACCCTTCAGGCT
>CAZRDD010000678.1:0-2745 GCA_964598675.1 uncultured Parafilimonas sp. | reverse complement strand
TTTGCCGCACACTGTTTCATTCATTGTGGCAGGGTTTGCTGCTGGCTGTAGCGGCAGGTATGCTTGTGCTGTTTACAAAAAAGTTGCGGGCAACGGTGCGGTATAATATTTTAACAGCTTTGCTGGCCGTTTTTATCGTGGGTGTTACTTGTACATTCTGCTACCAGTTAAGCAGTATTAAAAGTAACACTGCAACAATGGCTGCAACGGTGCCTGATGCTGGTATAATAAATGTAAACAGTGCGGAAGCACCTGTTATAGTGCAGGCAAGGCCGCAGGGTATAAGCGCCATGTTTAACCATTGGATTACTTACAACGCAAATTTTATTGTGCTTGTCTGGCTGCTGGTTATTGCTTTTAGGTGTGTGCAAATGTTTATGGGTTTAAGGGGCATTTACATTTTGCGTCACAAAGGCTTAACGCCAGCGGGGGATGAGTGGAACAAAAAGCTGGCCCAGCTGGCCACCAGTATACAGGTTTCAAAGCCCGTGCGGCTTATGCAATCGGCCATTGCAAAAGTACCTATGGTAACCGGGCATTTAAAACCCATTATACTGTTGCCGGCAGGTGTATTAACAGCTTTGCCACCCGATGAAATTGAGGCAATACTGTTGCACGAGCTGGCACATATACGCCGCAGGGATTACCTGGTAAATATGCTGCAGAATATTTGCGGGATGGTCTTCTTTTTTAACCCGGCGGTGTTGTGGGTATCATCACTTATTAAAGAGGAGCGGGAGAACTGCTGCGATGATATTGCGCTTGCAGAAGTAAAAAACAAAAAACGATTTATTCACGCTCTTATCTCCTTCCAGGAGTACACGCTTGCCACTTCCAGTTACGTGGTGGGTTTCCCCGGCAGAAAAGAGCATTTGCTTAACCGCGTAAAACGCATTGTTACTAACAACAATAAAACATTAAACAATATGGAAAAAACATTACTGGCAACAGGCATTGTTATACTGGCTTTTATAACTTTTGCGTTTGCCAACGCCAAACAGGCGCATGCCCCTGCAAAAAAAGCAGCCGTAAATACGGGCGTTACAGCGGATGAAGCCGCAGCGCCAGAGAATTATGAAGACACCACCAAAAAGGCAAAAGTGCACGAATACCTGGTGAAAGACGACGGTAAGGGGAAACACTTTACTGTTACTACCGATTATGAAGGCAAAAAATACCGGCTGACAGAAGACAATGATACCATTACAAGCTTGTACGTGGATGATGTTAAAATATCCAGGGACAAAATTGCCAGCTACAAGCCAGTGCTGGATGATATAATGGCGCAAATGGATGAACAGCAAAAAGCATTTACCGTGCAGCAGGATCAGTTTAGAGAGCAGCAGGAAGAATTTAGCAGGCAGCAACAACAGTTCAGGGAGCAGGAGGAGGAATTTAGAAAAGAGAGCGATACCTTGCGAAATGGTGCTTTAAGGGAGAAGGAAGAACAATTTAGGAGGCAGGAAAAAATCTTCCGCAAACAGGAGGAGATGTTCCGCCAGCAACAGCACAGGTTTATGATTGATCAAAAACGGCGGGCCGATTTGGGTACTGGCTGGATGCCTCCCCCACCACCGTTAGCGCCCATGCCACCTGCGCCACCCGCACCGGTGGATCCCGCTGAACTTGCACCTCCCCCTCCGCCCGCACCACCACAGGTAGTTATGCCACCCACACCGCCTGCGCCGCCCGCTCCCCCAAGCGATAAAGCCATTAAGGCATTGGTGAGTGAGCTTAAAGCAATGAAAATTATCAGCAGTGAAAAGGACCTTTCATTCTCCTTAAACAATAAAGGGCTGAGTGTAAATGGTGTTTGGCAACCGGAAGAGGTATTTGAAAAGCTGAAGAGTAAATACCTGAAAAGTAATACCGACTATATTATTTACGATGCAGAAGGTACGCACATACACACCCATGTATCTGTAAGTTCAAAATAGCATACTTCTGTACTAATGTATTTTATAACAAGGCTGTCTCAAAAGTAAATTTTTGAGGCAGCTTTTTTGTTTTCAGTTTTCGGGGTGTATTTATTCACAAGTGCGGTGCATAAAAAAAGGTGATAAACCATCCGGCCCCGTGGAGGTAAAAGTTGTCTTTGCAAGTATGGCAAGAGGCAACACACTTAAGGTAGTATTTAAGGAGAATCATCAGCACCAACTGATGGCATTACCACCCAGCCTGGAGGAACTTATCGCAGCAGGGCACCCTGTCCGGGTCGTAAATGAAGTGCTGGATAAAGTTGATATCACCAAACTGGTGCAGCAATATAAGCCTGGCGTCACAAGCAGCTACCACCCCCGCATGCTGCTGAAGGCGCTGGTGTACGCATACATCAACAATATATACAGCAGCCGTAAAATAGAGGAGGCCCTGCAGGTAAACATAAATTTCATGTGGCTCAGCGGTATGAGCAAGCCAGACCATAACACCATTAACCGCTTCCGGGGCAAACGCCTGCAGCAAACATTACAGCCCATCTTCACGCAGGTGGTTGTCCTTCTTTGTGAGGAAGGGCTGCTGAGTATCAAAGACCTTTATACAGACGGCACCAAAATAGAAGCCAACGTCAACCGTTACACATTTGTATGGGGCAATGCTATTAAAACCAATAAAGAGAAAATTAAAAAGCAGTTGAATGAACTGTGGCAATATGCCCAAAGTGTTGCCGCCTCAGAGATGGATGACACAGACCCTTCCGGCTTTGATAAGATTGATGCTCAGAAGGTTAGCCTGGCAATAGACAAA
>CAZRDD010000677.1:0-2747 GCA_964598675.1 uncultured Parafilimonas sp. | reverse complement strand
TTACCAACAACAGGCACAGGTAATATATACGAAAAATCTTACTGCCATAACAGGAGCGCCTTAGCAATGGCAACCCCATTGCTATTAGTGCAGGAATAATAACCTGGTAATTTTTTAATGCATCATAACCAAATATCCTGCGTATCATGCCCATTACCGAAATATCAATACCCCAGTGCCTGTGGATGTTTACGTTTTCCGCATTCTTCTCAACCAGCACGTTTAACCACTGCCCATAACTTTGCAGTACAAAACCGGGGGAAGAGTATAGCATGGGCAAACAAGCCGCTACTACACACCAAAAAACCAGGCTGCCTATAAATACAAGCTTGTTTTTTGAAAAGCAAAAAAACACAATACCCACAATTCCATATAACTTAACAAAAAAGCCTGCTGCAATAAACAGGGTAGCCCAAAAGTCCTCCCCCTTTTCAACCAACACAAACGAAAAAATAATCCAGGCGGTAAGCATTGGGTTAAACTGAACATTGTGTATGGCGGTCATGGCTTCTACGGCGGCAACCATCAGCACCGTTTGTTGCAGCGCTTGTTGCGGCAGCAGTTTTTGTATGGCATAGTATAAAACAAAAATATTAGCAGTACACCAGCATAGTACCCCCAGCCAATTGGGTAACAGGGCAAATGGCGCAATTATAAAACTAAAAAAAGGCCCATAGTGGTTAACATCCCCATACTCGCCAGGGTAGGCAATATACAAAGGCTGCTGGTGCAGGGTATGCCAAAAAACGCCTTTAAAAATGAGATAGTTGTTAATGGAGTGATGAAAAAGTTCTGCAAAAACAGCGATAAAACCCAGCAGGAACCAACTGGATACAGCAAAACTGTACTGGCGTGTAGTGGGCAAATAATACTTACCTAAGCTGATGCTCTTCATTATTCTAAGGAGTTACCACTACATGACGAAAACAGCTGCTGCTTTGTTGCAATACGTGTAAAAAATTTATAATAAATCAATTAACAACCACCAAAAAAGTTGGTTGAGTTAATAATAAGAATGCCGGAGACTGAAATTTTAAAGATGTTTAAGTTTCACGAAATATTACAGGGCTGCAATACAAACAGCCTTCAAAAAAATATGGTACCCATTTTTTTGAAGGCTGTTGATGATGGTAAGTAAGCACTAATCCCTGTAGTTCAAAGCAGGCTTTCTGTTGCCAAGCAAAGCCTCATAAATATAATCGCCCTTGGCTTTTTTAAACTCAGCATTGGCTTTTTCAATTAATGCAGGGTTGGTAAAAAGGTCTATACCCGTAAGGGCCATTGTTTTTGCAGCCACCATCAACCCTTTTACGCCAATATCTTTGCCGTTACAAGCCACCGCCTGCCAGCTATGGGCAGGGGTTCCCGGTATCCAGGTGGCAGAAGTAAGGCCTACCGTAGGTACTGCGTAACTAACATCGCCCACATCGGTTGAGGCAGAGGTGGCCTCTTTCTCCATTACAAAAGGCTTAATGCTGTCGGCCGTTTCAACAGGGTCCACTTTGTAGGTAAAGGAAGATTGCAGTTTTTTACCAAACTCCAATTCCTCTGCCGAATACTTTACACCGCCCACTAAAGCGAGGTTTTGCTGCATGGCTTCGGCAAGTGTTTGGTTAATCAGCAGGTCGTGCGTGCCGCCTATAATTTCATAATCAACCGTAGTTTCTGTACCCATTGCGGCCCCGTTAGCAGCCTTTACCACCCGCTGAAATATTTGCCGCACCATATCTTTATCAGGGTGCCTTACGTAGTAGTATACCTCAGCAAAATCGGGCACCACGTTGGGGGCCTTGCCGCCATTGGTTATGATATAATGTATCCGCGTTTGCTGTGGTATATGCTCACGCATCATGTTTACCATATAATCCATTGCTTCCACTGCATCCAGCGCAGACCTGCCCTTGTCGGGCGCGGCAGCCGCATGCGCCGAAAGCCCATGAAACCTGAACTTGGCTGAGATATTGGCCAGCACGCTGGAAGTAGTAACCCTGTTTTCGTCCCCCGGGTGCCAATGAATAACCGCATCAACCCCATTAAACAGGCCGGCCCTTACCAGGTACCCTTTACCAGAGCCGCCTTCTTCCGCCGGGCAGCCAAACACTCTTATCGTGCCGGTACATTTACCCGCTGCCATTAGTTTTTTTATTTCAATGGCCGCGGCAACTGATGCAGTACCAAACAGGTTATGGCCGCAGCCATGCCCAGCACTTTTGCCCTCAATTGGCGTTTTAACAGCCAGGCTGTCCTGTGCAAGGCCGGGCAACGCATCATATTCAGCCAATACCCCAATCACTGGTTTGCCGCTGCCATAGGTTGCCACAAACGCAGTAGGCATGCCTGCAACGCCTTCCTCTACCGAAAAATTATTGTCTTTTAAGGTTTGTTGCAACAGTGCCGAACTTTTGTATTCCTTATAACCCACTTCGGCATAACCCCAAATTTGCAATGCAATTTTTTTGTAATCGTCATACCCATTTTGAAGCTCCTGTATGGCGGCTAATTTTACGGTGGCAGTGGCAGGCTTTTTTTGTGCCACGCAAAGGTTGGTGCATGCAAACACAGCCATGCACAAAAGCAGGTTATTTTTTCTCATGCTCAAGGTTTTGTATATAAAAAAAGTAATCTGTAACAATGCTTAAAATAAACATTGTTACAGATTAGCAAGACTAAGCGGTATAAAGATAATTGTTTGCAGCCGCAAACAAATGCTATTTTATGCCCACAAATTAGCTGGGTATTGCCCGCTG
>CAZRDD010000676.1:0-2753 GCA_964598675.1 uncultured Parafilimonas sp. | reverse complement strand
GGGAGTCTTCAAGGGTTTTGTCGCTTTCCGGTTTGGCGTATCCACCCAGTAAGCCCTCTTCTTTTTCCAGCCATTTATCTTTAAAAGGGTATTCTTTACAATTAAAAAAGTGTTGCATAAAATTACTGGCTTTAAAGCCATCATAATCTACAGAATCAAGCACAGCAAGGCAGCCAAACGCATCGTTTACACTGTATGGAGTGTTTTTCATAAAAACAACGGCAAGCGAGTCTGCTTCAGTTTCATGGTCCCTGCCATGCCGCCTGTTATCAAAAGCAATATTTTTTACAAGGCTTTCAATTTGCTTTCGCTTATTAAAGGCGCTTTTTTGAATTTTTTTAAGCTCATCCTGTGTTTGTGCCGAGTACATTGTGGCAACATACCTGTTAATGCTGTTGTTGCTATGGTTAAGGTAAAGGTGTGCCAGTTCGTGGCAAAGTACAAATATGGCTTGCCCTTCGGTTTGCAGTTTTGTAAAAAGGCCAATATTAAATACAATAACCCCCTCGCCCCAGGCGGCAGCATTGGGTACTGCTGTTTTGGAGAAGAGGAAACTGGTTGGCAACGTATTTAAACAAGGGTTGGCTTTAAGTATTTGCGCAGAAAGTTGCTGCAGGTAAGCTTGTGCATCTGGCAGGGCAGCTATTTCTTTGTTATCAAACATTTCTTTCAGGCTGTTAAACCTGTCTTTATATACATCTGCAATATGTTGTTTATTGTTGCCGGTCAGAGTATCGGTTTCTGCTTTATATTTAACAGTGATTGCAGCCAGTTGAGACGATAAAAAAGCTGTGTCAGTTGCTGAAACAGTATATACTAACGGTGCTTGGGCCACACCTCTACCTGATAGCATTATGGCTAAAAAGCTTAAACCGAATTTTATAGTAGTAACAATTTGGGCGGGTATCTTAAACTTGGGCATTGGGCTAATTGTAAAGCGCGAATATAAAAGAAAATTGGATAGTTGCTTACAAGCTGCAATTATTTAAATATTTGGTGAAATAAGCACGGGGTGCGCTGTTTATTTGTGCTTGTTGTGTTAATTGTTTGAAGTTTATTTTATTAAAATTAATGTATATATGCTCGCCAACGTATTATTGAAATAATGTCTGCACTCATTTTGTGTTATAAGAATACATCCCTTTTAGTTGCCGTATATTATCTTTTTTTCAAAAAAAATTTTGTTCATGTCAAAATTCTGTTTCATATTCGCACTGCAATGAACAAAACAATACTAAATATCAATTGGTGGTGGCATTCAAACTCCTGTCGGGGCTTGTAATGGCATTGCCAGTATGTATTTAAACATATAAAAGCTTCGACCTGACAGTCGAAGCTTTTTTTATTGCCCAACACTTTGCTTTAGGTAAAATGTGAGGATTGTTAAAACGGAAGCATACGTGGGTATAACGGCTGAGATGTAAGCAGCATAAGTGTTTGAGCATTTGATACGAGGAAAAAAGGTAAGCGAAATAAGATATTATATAACTATTTAATTTAACCCACCAGGGGCAGGGGCATGAAAAAAATTACGATTACTACGAGCTGCAAAAAAATGCTGTCTGATGTGTACACGCCTGTAGGTATTTATCTGCGGTTGCGCGACCGTTTCAGGGATACTATTTTATTGGAAAGTACCGACAGCCGTGCTGCGGAAAACAGTTTTTCATTTATCGGCATCAATGCGATTGCCGGTATTGAAATAACCAATTATACCCAATTGGAAAGTAAGCTGCCTGGGCAAAAGCCGGAGAAAAGCAATATAGGTGCAGCGCAGGATGTGCCGCAACTTATATGGGATTTTATGCAGCATTTTAACGTGGAGAAGGCCGAAGATAAAGCGGCAGTAATGGCGCAGGGGTTGTTTGGATACACCACTTTTGATGCCGTACAGTTTTTTGAAACCATTAAACTAAAATCGCAGCAGCAACAGCCGGAAATACCGCTGATGCGTTACCGCCTTTATCAGTATGTGATTGTGATAAATCACTTTAAAAGCGAACTGTTTTTGTGTGAGAATGTAATTGCAGGTATTGACAGCGAAATGGCTGCGGTGGAAAGCCTTATAAAAAGCAGGGATGTACCTTCCTATCCGTTTAAAGCATCGGAAGAAGAGGCTTGCAATATGACCGACGAGGCATACCGCCAAATGGTGGAGAAAGGTATAAAGAGTTGTTTAAGGGGCGATGTTTTTCAAATTGTATTAAGCCGCCGGTTTACCAAACCTTTTACGGGCGATGAGTTTAATGTTTACCGCGCTTTGCGCAGTGTTAACCCATCGCCTTATTTATTTTATTTTGATTACGGCGATTATAAATTGTTTGGCAGCAGCCCGGAGTCGCAGTTGCTCATCAATAACGGTAAAGCTGTGGTACACCCTATTGCAGGTACCTTTAAACGTACAGGTGATGATGCAAAGGATGCAGCATTGGCCGAGGCATTGCTGGCTGATGCTAAAGAAAATGCCGAGCATACCATGCTGGTTGACCTTGCCCGCAACGATCTTAGCCGCCTGTGCAGCGATGTGCATGTGAGCAAATACCGGCAAGTGCATTACTACAGTCATGTTATACACATGGTTAGCGAGGTAACAGGTACTGTTGCAGCGGGTGCCAACCCCTTCTTTTTGCTGGCAGCAAGTTTTCCGGCCGGTACATTAAGCGGCGCGCCAAAATTTAAAGCAATGGAACTTATTGATGCTTATGAACCTACCTCAAGAAGCTACTATGGTGGTTGTGTGGGCAGCATTGGTT
>CAZRDD010000675.1:0-2757 GCA_964598675.1 uncultured Parafilimonas sp. | reverse complement strand
AGAACGATTATTTTACCACCATCCTAAATTCAAAAGTTTTTTTTCAAACTCGCCTGAATTAGCAAAAGAAATTTTACAAGCAACAGCAGAATTAAACAGCAATGAAAGATTTAATTAAAGTATTGATTGCGCTTTTTTCTATTGGAGTTGCATTTTACATAGGCCAGTACTATGGCAATGAGAAATGTAATGAAGATACTAGTAAGCTCAATAATAAAATATTTGTTCTTGAGGAAAGTAAACAGAAACTCCGGGACAGCATAATAATATTGCTCAAGACACAAGTTGTAGTATCTAAAGACACAACCATTTTAGAAAAAGCCAGGTCAAAAAAGAGGAGTTAATAGGGAAGGCTATCCTAAGAGTTAGCCTAGCGCTCTTAGGATGTTTTATAAAAGGCAGTCTCTGACTGGCACGTGCAGCCGAAGGCCGCTGCCATTTCCTTTTAATTGCATCATAGAGGAATTGAAATTACCTTAAGAACAGTTATTACCAAGAGTGCCTGAAACGCAGCAAATTGCCACGCAGGCGAGCACAATTATTGACAGCGGTTGGACTGCCCTGTACTGATATTGAATGCGAAGCCAAAAACGTACAGCCGAACTCCTGGAGCAAATGTAGCGTAGCACAATGAAGTGCAGTGGCAGTACAAGGGAAGCTGTCCGAACGCAGGCACCAACAGCGAAAAGGGTATGACAAGCTACCAGAGTACCCGGCCAACGGGAAGGGCAGTGCAGTTCTAAGCATTTCTTCAAACCGACATTAGACCAATGCTTTGTACTGCACTGGCCTGGCGAACTCTTTGCCAACGGTGCCGGAGAGAGACCTTATTTCTGTAATATATACTGGACTTTGCTAAAAAATATATTTAATTGATACTATTTAATAGATGCCACTTTATAAATATCACCTTCTTTTGCTACAGTTAAATGAATAATGACTTTTTCATCAATAGGTTTATTTGAAGCACTAAGAGTATGAGCAATATAGTAAATAGTATATGCAAATGGTTGTGATGAGTCTTTTGTAATCGATAGGGTTTTCAAGTGCTCAACATCAGTATAATCATCACCTATTAATGGATCGTGATCTAATCCATATTCTTTTACTTGTTGTATTAACTTCTTTGTACAATATTTTCTTTGAAGTGAATCTAACTTATATTTAAGCAACTGCATATTACAAGTTGACCATGTAGTATTATAAGCAGTGTAAAATTCTCTTAGCATTTCTTTTATTTCTTTGTCTGCTAATTTATTTTGGGACTGAACGCGATTAATACTAATAAGAAAAATAAAAAGTACTGAGAAAAAATAAATTATTAGTCGCATATTTTCTATTATAGGTTTATAAAATATGGTTCAAATATAACAATAATCATTAGCGTTTGTTTATAAGTCGAACATATTCAATTGGTTATGATTTTATTCTTTGAAATATTGTAATTGAGTGTCCTGAAACAGTTGATTTATGGGCATTTTCTCAAAAATAGAGATGCTCAAAATCTGTAATATTTCGTAAAGGGTGTGTTTTAGCATGAATTTCTTCTTTGCTATTGCTACCAATACGTAAACCGCCACTGCCATCCACACTTGTGTTTGCACTGCATTTTCCGATTGGCCCCAAAAGGATTTTATTTTTAGGTGTTGCTTGATCCATTTAAAGAACAATTCTATTTTCTACCGGTGTTTATAAAGCTGTGCAATGTGCCAGGCTTCATGGAGCCTCTGCTATCCTAAGCGTTAGCCCTGCGCTCTTAGGATGTTTAATAGTAGCCAGTCCTTTACTGGCACGTGCCGCCGCAGGCCCCCGGCGTAATAACAGTGGCCATAGCGTTGAGTGAGAATTTATTAAGCGCTGTTTCCATACAGGCTATCCATTTTAAAGTAGAAAAATATAAGATATAATTTTTCTACCATATAAACGAATGAATAACTGATTTTTTTAAAGGGCTTGCTCCATACCCACCTATCCTCAGTGTTAGCGCAACACTCTTAGGATGTTTTATCATAGCAAGCTTCTGACTGGCACATGCTGCCGCAGGCCCCCGGCGTAATAACAGTGGCCATAGCGTTGAGTGAGAATTAATTAAGCGCTGTTTCCATACAGGTTATACATTTTAAAGTAGAAAAATATAAGATATAATTTTTCTACCATATAAACGAATGAATACCTTTTTTTTAAAGGGCTTGTTGCATAACACAATAACCAGGCCGCAGCCACGGGCAATGGTAATACTTACATAAAGCGCGGGGCATTATTTAGCATAGCCACATTATACAACAAGCCAGTTTAGGCAAACCCAAAAGGTGGCCCATTTTACGGTAAAGTTTATGCTGAGGCAATAGTTTTACAGGTGGTGGTGCAGGCTGTGCAGTTAAGTATTGGGGCGTTTATGGCATAGGGGCGGGTTTAAAACAGGCGCTATTTTGCAGTGTGGGTTGGCAGTATTTGGCAGTATTTTGGGGCGGTTTGGGCATACCCCTAAAAGCAAAAACCGCCCAACTAACACAAGTTAGTGGGCGGTTTTAAATAAATATGGCAGCTACCTACTCTCCCGCATTTCTTTGCAGTACCATCGGCCATGGCGGGCTTAACTTCTCTGTTCGGAATGGGAAGAGGTGAACACCGCCGGAATAACCACCATAAATCAGTACAGGTTACAAGTTGCAGGTTTCTGGTTTCAGGGGGTTACCCTTACACCTTTCACCTTCTGCCTTATACCTTAATAATGTACATATTGGGATCAGCGTTTTA
>CAZRDD010000674.1:0-2761 GCA_964598675.1 uncultured Parafilimonas sp. | reverse complement strand
ATTTTCAACTTGAAACAGCAAAATGAGCAGAAAGAAAGATAAGAACAAACACCGCGTGAGTGGCCAGCCCCTGTTAAAAGGCACGCTGGATATTGCACGCTCCGGCATAGGATACGTGGTTATAGCCAATGGCACCGGCGATGTACTGGTTAGGCCGGGCGATTTTAATACAGCGTTACACGGAGACACCGTACGGGTTAAAGTAACCAAAGAAAACTTAGGCACCGGCCGCAAGGAAGGCAAAATAGCCGAGGTAGTACAACGCAGGCAAACTGAGTTTATTGGCAGCCTGCAACTGGCCACCAATTTTGCCTTTTTTGTACCGGATTCGGATAAACCGATGCCCGACCTTTTTATACCATTGGATAAAATAAACGGCGCCAAAAACAAAGACAAGGTAGTGGTGCGCCTTGTAAAATGGGATAAGGACGATAAAAAGCCTGTGGGCGAAGTAGTATCGCTGATTAACGCAGAAGACGAGAACGATATGGCGATGAAGGAACTGCTGGCCGAAAACGGCTTTCCCCTCTCCTTTAGCGATGAGGTGCATGAGGAAAGCCAGCGCCTGCCCGATGCCATTAGCCAGAGCGAAATTAAAAACCGCAAAGACTTCAGGGAGATACTCACGTTTACCATTGACCCCGTTGATGCAAAGGACTTTGATGATGCCATTTCCATACGCCCGTTAAAAACCGGCCTGTACGAAATTGGCGTACACATTGCAGATGTAAGCCATTATGTAGAGCCAGACACCAAGCTGGATGAGGAAGCCTACAAACGCGCTACATCTGTATACCTGCCAGACAGGGTAAACCCCATGCTGCCGGAACGCATCTCCAACGAGTTATGCTCCCTTCGCCCGCACGAGGATAAGCTTACTTTTTCGGCAGTATTCCACATCAACAAAAAAGCGGAGATAAAGGATTAATGGCTGGGTAAAACCATCATCCACTCCAACCACCGCTTTACGTACGAGGAAGCACAGGAAATTATTGAGAAAAAAGAAGGCCCTTATGCCGAAGAAGTGCTGCTGCTGAACGAAATAGCCCAGAAATTTCGCAAACAGCGTTTTGCTAAGGGGGCTATCAACTTCTCATCGCAGGAGGTTAGGTTTAAGCTGGATGAAAAAGGCAAACCCATTGGCATAGTCATCAAAGAAAGTAAAGAGGCGCACCAGCTGGTGGAGGAGTTTATGCTGCTGGCCAACAAACGGGTGGCCGAACATGTGTTTAAAATAAAGGTTAACAAAAAAGAAATACCTTTTCCATACCGCGTACACGATACGCCGGATGAACAAAAGCTGCTGCCTTTTATTGAGTTTGCCAAAAAGTTTGGCCATACTTTCGATATAGGTTCCCCCGAAAAAATAGCCAACAGCTTTAACCTAATGCTTAAAGAAGCACAAGGCAAGCCGGAGCAGCATGTGCTGGAGCAGTTGGGCATACGTACCATGGCAAAGGCTGTGTACACCAGCGAAAACATAGGGCATTACGGCCTTAGTTTTGAGCATTACTGCCATTTTACCTCCCCTATACGCCGCTACCCCGATGTATTGGTACACCGCGTACTTGAAAGCTGCCTGAAAGACAACCCCATGATTGACAAAAAAATGGAGGAAAAATGCAGGCATAGCAGCGAGCGCGAGCGTGCTGCCATGGAATGTGAGCGTGCAGGCAACAAATACAAACAGGTGGAATATATGCGCGGCTACCTTGGCCAGGAATTTGAAGGTGTGGTGAGCGGTGTGGCCAGTTTTGGCTTTTGGGTTGAAACTGTTGAGCATAAATGCGAGGGCCTGGTATCAATAGCCAGCCTCAGCGACTATGACGACTTCAGGCATATTGAAACAGACTACTGCCTGGTGGGCAGGCGCAGCGGCCGCACCTTTAAAATGGGCGACCATGTATGGATTAAAGTAGTAGCTGGCAACCTGGAAAAACGCCAGCTTGACTATGAATGGGTGCTAAAAAAAGACAATACTGCCCAACCAGAAGGCGCAAAAGCAAAAGAGCCCAAAAAGCCAAATAAAGGCGCTAAAAAGAAGCCAAAAGCAGAGAAAGAGTAGCCGCATACTGTAAAATACCCATGTAACCTGCCGCTGCCTAAAAATTAGGCAATGCGCCAAAGGCTTGGTATTTTAGCAGCGGAATAACATAAACACCATGCGTACATTTGAAGAACTGGCATTAGATTTTAAGAAGGTATTTGAGGTAAGGCATTTTCCGTTAGAGCCATCAACCCTGTACGAGCCCGGTGAATATTTTTTACAGCTTGGCGGTAAAAGGGTGAGGCCGGTAATTTGCCTGATGGGCTGCGGGCTGTTTGATGAAATTGGCAACGATGCCTACAATGTAGCCACCGCTATAGAACTGTTTCATAATTTTACCCTTGTTCACGATGATATTATGGATGCTGCGCCGCTGCGCAGGGGCATGCCTACCGTACACACCAAATACAACGAAAGCACAGCGTTGCTTACCGGTGATGTGATGATGATACGGGCGTACGACTACCTTAATAAAATCAATACCCAGTACCTGCACCGTATATTAAGCCTGTTTAACCGCACCGCCAGGGAGGTTTGTGAAGGCCAGCAGATGGATATGGATTTTGAAAAACAGGAATCTGTTTCACCGGCAGATTATATAAGGATGATTGAACTTAAAACATCTGTACTGCTGGCAGCCAGTGTACAAATGGGGGCTATACTGGGTGGAGCCAGCGAGCACAACTGCGGCCACCTGTACGAGTTTGGGCGTAA
>CAZRDD010000673.1:0-2762 GCA_964598675.1 uncultured Parafilimonas sp. | reverse complement strand
TACGTTGATTAAAAATAGAACGTACAGCTTTTTAAACATATTTGGGCTGGCTATTGGCATTGCCTGTACCGGGCTTATTTTTTTATGGGTTGAAAATGAAAAAGCTTACGATAACGTAAACATAAAAAAAGACCGCCTGTATATGGTGCTTAATAACTGGCCGTGGGCCGGGCATTACAGCACCTTTGAGAGTACACCAGGCCCCCTGGCTCCGGCTATGAAGGCAGAGATACCTGGTATAGCCAATACCTGCCGTTATACTGATGGACAGAAAAATGTATTATTTACCACGGGCGATAAACAGGTATATGCGGGTGGCGTGTATGCAGATTCATCCGTTTTTAGCATGCTTACCTTACCTTTTGTACAGGGCAGTGCTGGCAATGCTTTCAGGCAATTTTATTCGTTGGTTATTACAGAAAAAACGGCTAAGAAATTTTTTGGGGAAACAAAAAATGTGGTAGGTAAAACAATTAAAGTTGATAACAAACAGGACTATGTAATTACAGGTGTTATAAAAGATTTTCCGCAAAATACCTCACTGCAATTTGAATGGATAGCGCCTTTTGAAATAGTCCTTAAAGACAACAAGGCATTTAACGACTGGGCGAACAACGACAACCTAACCCTTGTTGAGTTGAACAGCAACGCCAGTGTTGATAAGATAAACAGCCAGTTGAATGGCTTTATTAAAAAGAGGGTGCCGGGAACAATAGTAAGCAGCTTCTTGTTCACCATGAACGATTGGCATCTGCGCTCAGATTTTGAGAACGGAAAACAAACAGGTAAAGGGCGTATACAATATGTACACATGTTTACGCTTATTGCATGGATTATCCTGTTTTTAGCATGCATAAATTTTATGAACCTTGCTACTGCGCGTAGCGAGAAACGCGCAAAGGAAGTAGGTGTTAGAAAAGTGTTGGGCTCAGGCAAAAAGAGGCTTATCATTCAATTTATTGGCGAAGCCTTTTTTATGTCGCTGCTTTCGGTGATGACTGCCATAATAATCATGATGTTTGTTTTGCCCGCATTTAATATGCTCTCGCAAAAGGAGCTTGAGCTTAATGTATTTAACCCCGTACACCTTGTTGCACTTGCTGCCATCACCATTGTATGCGGGTTGGTGGCAGGCAGTTATCCCTCATTGTACTTATCCTCCTTTAACCCGGTATTTGTTTTAAAAGGGTTAAAGCTAAAAACAGGCAGCGCCGGTTTAATACGCAGGGGGTTGGTGGTGTTGCAGTTTACAGTGTCTATAGTGCTTATCATAAGCACGGTAATAATTTTTCAGCAGATACAACATGTAAAAAACAGGGACCTGGGTTATAATAAAAGCGATTTGATAGAAATGCCTTTGCAAGGTGATATGGGCAAAAATTTTAACGCCATAAAACAAGACCTGGTTAATACCGGTATTGTTGAAAATGCAGCACTTACAAGCCACCAAACACTATATGGCGGCGCCAACAGCGATGGCTTTAGCTGGAAGGGCAAGGATGCCAATTCAAAATATATTATCTCCTACAGGAACGTTAGCCCTGAAATGATAAATACCTATGGCCTTAAAATTTTAGAAGGCAGGGATTTTAATGCAAACCCGGCAACAGACAGTGCCAGTGTAATTATTAACGAGTCGCTTGCAAAATTGATGAAAACTAAAAATGTTATTGGTGAAACAATACACAATAGTGAATTGAGTTTTACGATTGTTGGAGTAGTAAAAGACTTTGTGTATGGCGATATGTATGGCAAACCTGACCCGCTGATGTTTTTTGCGCAACCTCATTACGATTGGGAAAGTACAATGTACGTGCGCCTGAAAAAACAAACAGACCCGGAGCAGACCTTAGCAAAAATAGGGGCAGTGATAAAGAAAGACAACCCCGGTTACCCTTTTGATTACAGGTTTGTTGATGACCAGTTTGACCAATTGTTTTCAAGTGAAATGCTGGTAAGCAAATTGTCCCGCGTGTTTGCAGCATTGGCAATCATCATATCCTGCCTTGGTTTATTTGGCCTGGCTGCTTATACTGCCGAACGCAGGACGAAGGAAATAGGCATACGTAAAGTGCTGGGGGCAAGTGTAACGGGCCTTGCAGGCTTGTTATCTATGGAATTTGTAAAGCTGGTAATTGTATCTGCGCTGCTGGCATTTCCGCTGGCGTGGTATGCCATGAACACCTGGCTGCAAAACTATGCTTACCGAGTAGCCATCAACTGGTGGGTGTTTGCAGCAGCAGGCGCGGTTGCTATGTTTATTGCTGTGGTAACCATAAGCTTCCAGGCAATTAAAGCAGCGTTGATGAACCCCGTAAAGAGTTTAAAAACGGAGTAAGACTATACACGCCTTAATAGGGAAAGGTCGTAAAAAATATAGTATTTTATAGTATACAGTAACAGGCTTACAGGCATTTATTGTTAAAACTGCAGAAACGTTTTGGCGCAGATGCTTTCATGCTATAACGGCAAAAACTATTGCTGTATATACGGTCTCAAAAATGAGTTGTAAAGCAGCAGCGCATTATACATCTTAAAAAAATTGGTTTTATGATAAAAAACTATTTGAAAATTGCTTTTAGAAACCTGTTACGCAACAAGTGGTTTTCACTAATAAACATCAGTGGCCTTGCCATTGGTATGGCAAGTGCAGTGCTTATTTTATTGTGGATACAAAATGAAATGAGCCACGACCGTTTTTTTGAAAAAACCGACCGCATTTATGTAGCCAATAACCGCGACAGGTTTAATGGAGAATTACA
>CAZRDD010000672.1:0-2773 GCA_964598675.1 uncultured Parafilimonas sp. | reverse complement strand
TAACTTTTCCTCAATGGTATTACCGGCAAACTGGTTTTTAAAGGCAATAAAATCAGGCTCGCTAAGGGAGAAATAAGCGTACATTTCGCTAACATCAGACAGTACCGTTAGCGGCTGCACCTCGCCACTGCCCACCAGGCTGCCCACTTTATAAGGTATGCGGCCTATGTAACCATTGGCCGGGGCCGTAATAAGCGTATAGCCAACGTTTATCTGGGCATTGCCTACAATGGCTTTTGCCTGCTCGGCAGATGCTTTTGCTGCCTCGTACGCCGATTTTGCGGTTTTAAGCTGCACATCGGCAATTACGTTATTTTCTACCAGCGGTGTTAAGCGGTCTACCTCAATCTGGGCCTTCTGCATATTGGCTTGTGCTGCCAGCAGGCTGGACTTTGCACTGGCCAACTGCTCGTTATAAATGTGGTCGTTAATTTTAAACAAAGGCTGGCCCTGTTTTACATAAGCGCCTTCATCCACATAAATTTTATCCAGGTAACCTGCCACCTGCGGGCGCACTTCCACATTTACCTTTCCTTCCAGCGATGCAGTAAATTCCTTGTAAGTGGTAACAGGCGATGTTATTACACCTACTACCGGCAATTGCGGTGGCGGCATAGCGCCATACCCGGCACCCGCCTCAGCAGAGGAAGAGCCGCAGCCGTATTGCAAACCAATGATAACCGTAAGCAGTATTAACAGCATACTGCCCCGTAATGAAGCATGTTTAAATAGCATAATAAAATGGTTATTTATGAAATAAATAAAAGTTTCCTAAGGCGGAGACAACCGTAGTAATAAGCCACAACATTTGTGGCAATAAAGCAGCAGTATTTGCTGTGAGCGTAATGGTGTAATTAAATTTTCATACCACAAAACTAATAAACCCGCTATAATTAAACGTTTACTTTATCAGGGTATTCGTTGTACTTTTCACGGGAATATTTTAAGAACAACGCTGGTGCCTGGCCGGTATGCTTTTTAAAAAAGCGGTTAAAATAAGCATCGTCTTCAAAATTTAAATGGCTGGCTATTTCTTTTACCGAATGTTTGCCCCAAAACAGCAGCCGCTTGGCTTCCATAATCCTGCGTTCATCAATAATCTGCTTGGCGGTACGGCCCGTGGCCATTTTAATAAGGTCGTTTAAGTGCCCTGGTGTTATGCACAGCATATCGGCGTACTGAGATACGCGGGTACGCTTTAAAAAATGGGCTTCGGTAAGCTCCTTAAACTGCCTTACCACCTTGTTTTGGGTAGAATCCATGTGTACAATCTTTGTTTCACAAGTGCCCAGCCTGGCTGCAGATATAATAAAAGCATTCAATAAATTTCTAACCACCATCTCCCGTTGCGGCCTGCGGTGTAAAAACTCCTGGTGCATCAGGCGGGCGTATGTTTCAAGTTCCTTAACGGCACCAGGGCTGTTAACAGGCAGTACTACCTGGTTAAACAAACACTCCCAGCAAGATAATATGCCCTGTGCTTCGCTCATTAAAAAATCACGTTTAAACAGTATATGCACCATTTTATGCCATGCCACCCCGGTATGCTGATATACCTGGCCCGGTGACAGAAACAGCAGCGCAGGGCCTTTTGCCGTGTATTCTTTAAAATCGGCAAAGTTGCTTACTTCCCCTTCCAGCAGCAGGCAAATTTTAAACGCATTCATACGGTGGGGCAGCAAAGCATCCGGGTGAACGCTTTCGCCTTCCGTAAATTTTATAATAAAATCAGTAGCTGGCACACAGTCTGCCAAATCGAATACCGGTATGCTCATGTCGCTTTTCATATACTATCCCTCCCTGTTTCTCTTACCCAAAAGGCTAAAAATACAAAAAAACAAGCAAGCAAAAGCCAACAATGGATGAGCGGCGGCAAAGAATTAAAAAAAGAAGACCCTGCCCGGTTATAAAAACGAGCAGGGAACGACGATGTATTTGACTTACAGGCTTAATTATCAGGGCCTTTCCAGCAGCCAGCGCGCGCTTAAAGCATCATCCCATATTGGGGTTGACTGAAGAAAACCTTTTTCAATGTTGAGGTAAGCACCATTACCTACATTTCTAAACCGCACAGCATCCGTACCGGGCAAATGCTCCACCTTCCATAACGATGCCACCGACTTGGTATTTGCCGAGTACATTGCCCCCGGCCTTTCCGTACTTATACAAATCTGCTTCCAGCGGTTTTGAATAACCACATAATCCGTGCCGCTCACCGGCAGCAACTGCCATTGGGCGCTCCACCAGCCATCATCAATCTGGCTGCACAACACATCTTCTTTTTCGGTATTCAGGTAAGTACCCTGCCAAACATTTTTAAGCTTAACAAAACCGGGCTGGTCATTATTAGCCGCAGGCGGAAAGCCCTGGTCGTTACGCCTGTCTGGCACAAAAGCATTGCCTACCAGTGGTGTTGCCCCTAACACCGGCAGCGCCGAAATTTTGGGGTACTCATTTAGCGGCACAATAAAAATAACATCGGTATGAAAAGTTTCGCCTGCTTTAATCCAGTACCCTATTTGTACAAACCTTTTATTGTGTACTATTTTATTAGTGGCCGGGTCTTTATCCTCCACATCGGCCAGTACATTACATGGCTCGGCCTGCAAGCTTGCCTCTTTTGAGGTAAACCTTGCGCCCGTGGCATTTAAACAGTAAAAACGTACAATTTCGGGCGAGAGGTCGCTTAACAAGTTAAACCCCTGCTTATACATAAATATTTTGGCCTCGGGCGTTACGTTGGTTACATATACCCTTATTGAATAACGGCTGA
>CAZRDD010000671.1:0-2786 GCA_964598675.1 uncultured Parafilimonas sp. | reverse complement strand
CAGCCCACAAGCTAACTTAAAACGGGAGTTTAGGGCACGATGAAACTGCGCAACTGTACAATTTGAAAACGGACCACTGATTTATCTGATTTTTCTGATGGTGCTGATGTGCGAAGAAAATTGAAAATGAAACAGCCAGCCCCACAAGCAAACCCAACTAACACAAAGCACCAGCCCACAAGCTAACTTAAAACGGGAGTTTAGGGCACGATGAAACTGCGCAACTACCTGTAGCCTAAACCCAAACCGGCAGATACCAACGTATCACGCAACAAGCCACAAAGTAAGCCAAAACGCTGTTACACAGGGGGAGGCGCTGGCCCGGCGAAAACGCGCGGAGCGTTCGGGTTTCGCCTTGGATTGCGAAGCACATCATTGAGACCATTGAAAAAGACATTAATAACCGAAATAATTTTTTGTTACTTTTTTCTTTTAAGAGAAAAAAGTAAGGCAAACGGCCCGCGCAGCCGGAAGCGGCTATAAGCCGAAAGAAAGGCGGAAGGCAAAGGGTGGAAGGTGTAAGGAAGAAAGCGGAAGATGTAAGCAATAAGAAGGCCCCCTTAAAATAATCCCCCACCAATCGCACATTACACAATTTTGCATAGATTTACCAAAATTGCATTGCATGAAAAAGATTGTTACTCCATTGATTATTCTTTTAACCATTATTGGCTTAGTTATGGCACAGGCACAAACCGCAAACGCGCAAAAACTGTTAAGGCACGTAGTGCTGTTTAAGTTTAAAGAAGGCACCACACAGGCCGATATTGACAAAATTGTGGCCGGTTTTAAAGATTTGCCTAAAAAAATACACACCATCAAGGGCTTTGAGTGGGGTGTTAACAACAGCCCCGAAAAAATTAACGACGGACTTACCCATGCCTTTATTGTAACTTTTGCCAGCGAAAAAGACCGTAACGATTACCTGGTAGACCCCATACACAAGGCTTTTGTAGAAGTATTAAAACCCCATTTGGAAAAACCACTGGTGGTTGATTACTGGGTTGAAAAATAACCGTTTATAAACACACATATAAAAGGCCGCTGCCGGGTAATACCAGCAGCGGCTTTTTACATTAACAGCACTTGGGGGATGTTTTATGTGTGTGCAGCGGTTAACCCAAATCGGCATCCTTAAGCTTTATATATTCCTCCAGGGTAAGGTTGTTAAAGCCCTTGGCCTTCATCTTTTTAATAAAAGCGGGGCTAACACCACGGTCTTTAAGCCCGGTTACCTGCTGCAGGGTAATATCCTTATACCCAAGCTCAATAAAGCCTTTGGCAAAATCGGGGTTAACGCCATGGTCTTTTAGGCTGGTGGCTTCCTCAAGCGTTATGTTTTTGTAGCCCAGGTTAATAAAACCCTTTACATAAGCAGGGTCAACACCATGATCTCTTAGCGCAACAGCATCATCCAGCGATATATTTTTAAACCCGGCAGCCACAAACTCCTTTATAAAAGCAGGGTGTACACCGTGGTCGCTCAACTCCTGCATCTTCTCCAGCGGCACATCTTTGTACCCTGCATCGGTAAGCTCTTTTACAAAACCGGCGCCAATGGCATGGTTGCGCAACTCCTCTGCCTGTTCGGGCGTAATATCTTTTAAGCCTGCTTCTTTAAGCTCCTTCACATAATCGCCGCTAATACCAATATCCCTAAGGTGCAGTGCTTTTTCGGGGGTAATATCTTTAACACCTGCCTCTTTCAGTTCGCGTATAAAATCGGCGCCAACGCCGTGGTCGCGCAGCTCTTCGGCCTTCTCCAGCGGTATGTTTTTAAACCCGGCATCGTTCAACTCCTTAATGTAATCAGCACCAACGCCATGGTCGCGCATGCTTTGTGCTTTCTCCAGGCTAATATCCTTATAACCCGCATCGGCAAGCTCTTTAATAAAATCGGGGTCAACGCCGTGGTCGCGCAGTTCCTGCGCACGCTCCAGGGTTATTTTATCCTTATACCCCGCCGTGCGAAAGCTGTTGATGTACTCTGTATCCACACCGTGGTCGCGCAGTTGCAGACCCCTGTCCAGCGGCACCTCGCCATAACCCGCCGCATGAAAGCTTTCCACAAAATCAGCGTCCACACCATGCTCGCGCAGTTCAATTATTTTGTTCAGCCCAACATTGGTGTAGCCCTCCTTTTTAAACAATCCAAAATACCCCTGCAATACATCCAGGCTAATCTGCTGCTCGGCAAGGTCTTTAAACTGTGTATTGGTAATGTTTGTATACCCGTTGGCCTTTAACACGGCAAAGTAATTTTTATCAATACCGGTTAGGTAAACCTGCAGCATAAGCGCCTCGGTAATGCCGCTGTAACCTTGCTGGGTAAGGTAATCTCTAAAAGCCGTGTTCTCTGCAAACTTATACGTGCCCTGGCCTTTATTGCCATCAAAACGGCCGGTAAAGGTTATGGTGCCAGCCTCCCTGGTAATTTTAAATTCGCCATCGGCGTTAACAGGTACGGTGCCCACTTCGGCGCGGGTAAAAGTGCGTGTGTTGCTCCAGTTGTAGCCGGTAAAATCAAAAAACACCAGGTCTTTTTCAATATAGCCCAGCCATGTACCGGGCGATGCATGCCCGCTGTGGTAAAACCAATCGTTACGCTCGTTATTATGGCCGCCCCCTCCCCTTTTTTGTGTGTGCCCATAGGCAAAAAACAGTACCAGTAAAGCCGTTGCTGCCAGTACGTTAAGCATTAGTTTTTTCATACCCTTACGTTTGTGTTTTAATAAATTGTACAATAGTTTTAGTCGCAGGCAAAGCAGTGGCCGCGCTGGGTTTTA
>CAZRDD010000670.1:0-2787 GCA_964598675.1 uncultured Parafilimonas sp. | reverse complement strand
TGATAGAGGCGTAATAGAAACTGTTACTATTACAAAACAGGAAATTTTTAAAGAGAAGACGGACAGGGATGAGAGTGCAGTTCGTTTTACCTTTCCCGGGGTAAAACCAGGCTCAGTTATTGAGCTTACTTATACAGAAAAGAAAGAGTACACAGTGTATCTTGAACCCTGGCTTTTGCAGCACTTGATACCCACCCGATTGTCTGTTTGTAAATTAACCTATCCTACTGCGCTTGATGTTGTTACACGTATTACAGGCAGCTTACCACTTATAAACACTACCGACACCAGCTGGAAACAAATCATTAGTAATTCGTTTACGGCTTCCAATATTAAAGCGTTTACGCCAGAACCCATGATGACAAGCCTAAACGATAACCTGCAAAAAATTGAGTTTGCCATTACACCTTACAACCATTACTGGATGATTCGGGACTCATTTACCTTACAGGATAAATGGGGATATCTTATATATTCCCTTCTTCGATCTCCATTGTTTGGCACACAAATACAGGCTAATGTACCTGGCACGGGCGATGATATCAGCCGCATTAAAAACCTGCCGTCAACTGCAGATAAAGTAAAAGCAGTTTACGATTTGGTTACACACAACATACGATGGAATAAATCGGATTATTTTTCAAATACTGACCTGGCAGGAACCTGGCAGTCAAAATCGGGCAGTAAAACCGAAATAAACCTTTTACTGCTTAATCTTTTACAAAAAACAGGTGTACATGCCTACCCATTACTGGTAAGTACCCGCGAAAACGGCAAAACCAACATTGATTTTCCTGACTTTGGCCAGTTTAGCGGCACCGATGTTTTGGTTGAGGATGGCGACACACATTTTGTGCTGGATGGCACATTGAGCCATCAATCGTATAAACTGCCGCCTTATAATATATTGAACAGATATGCACTTATTATCGACAAAAAACAATGTAAATGGATTTATGTAAACGACAAAAGGCCCCTGCTGAAAAACTTCGTATCAGTAAAAGCCGAGCTTGATAGTACGGGTATCTTGAAGGGAGAAGTTCGGATCAACTACCATGATTATGCTAAAGCCGATGTACTTACCAGGAAAAGCGATGAAGAAAGCACGTCTAAAGACTTGTTACAATCTGATATAAACGACATTAAAATTGACAGTGTAAAGCAAATGAATATTGACGACCCCGAATTACCGCTTATAAAAGCTTTTGCCTTTACCCTTAGTATGAACCAAACTGGCAAATTTTACTTTCTTGATCCATTTTTTCTTTCTCCTTTTAAGAAGAATCCATTTACCAGCAACGTTCGCAAAACAGAGGTTGATTTTGGCTGTAACCAGTACTATTCGGTTAATATGTATATAACACTACCGCCGAATATTACAGTTTCTGACTTGCCAACCAACAAAGAAATAATTCTTGCAGACTCAAGTTTTTCCTTTGCACGTTTTACAGCTGCACAAAATAATGCTATCATCATACGAAGCCATTTTGAAATATCAAGCCCGGTTTTTTCTACTGGTGAATACCCCTCACTTAAACAGGCATTCGAAAAAATGTATGCTTTGCTTAATGAACGGATAGTGCTGAAAAAAGAGGATTAAGCGAGTACAACACGCTTATCGGAAAAATCAATCTTTAATGTTGCTTCATTAATATTTTACCCATTAGTTTTGCCTGTAATGTTTCCAAAGCTTACGATAACATTTCTTGGTACAGGCACCAGCACAGGCATACCTATGATAGCCTGCGGGTGCGAAGTTTGCACCAGCACCGATGCAAAAGACAAGCGCCTGCGCAGCAGCATTTTGATAGAGTCGCCCACCACTACACTGGTAGTAGATACCACGCCCGATTTCCGGTGCCAGATGCTGCGTATAAACAATAAAAAACTGGATGCAGTGCTGTTTACCCACCCGCATAAAGACCATACCGCGGGCCTGGATGATGTGCGGCCCTATAACTATTTTAACCAACAAACCATTGACGTTTACGCCAACAGCCTTACAGAAGAAGCGCTGAAAAGAGAGTTTGCGTACGTTTTTTCAGATTTTCGCTATCCGGGTATACCCGATATTAACCTGGTTACCATTGACGATACCCCTTTTTTAATAGGCGATATACCCGTACAGCCTGTTACTGTTTGGCACCATAAAATGCCGGTATACGCCTACCGCTTTGGCAACTTTACTTATATTACCGATGCCAACCGTATTGATGAGCAGGAAAAAGATAAAATAAGGGGCAGTGAAGTGCTTGTGGTTAACGCCCTGCGCAGGGAAGACCATATATCGCATTTTACCCTTGACCAGGCCATTGCGCTGGCGCAGGAGGTAAATGCTAAACAAACATGGTTTACACACATAAGCCACCAGCTTGGCAAACATGCCGAAGTAAATGCCGAACTGCCAGGCGACATACAATTGGCCTGGGATGGACTGCAAATACACGTGTAATTATTAACTGTTCTTCATAAAAAGAAGCCCAATGCCCGGAAACGCCTGGAAAGAATATTTTACTTTCTCCAAACAGGAGAGAACAGGCGTATTTGTATTGCTTGCACTTATTATTGTATTTATTGGCATACCATTTTTTTACCGGCCTGCTTTTACAAGCCCCACCCTTGATAAGGAAGTACAAACAAAACTTACCGCTTTGGCACCAGCCCCCAGCCAGTATACCGATACTGCCGCAGGTGATGCAGCGGGCGGCGCGCCTGGCATTACGCAGCCGGATGACCAACCCGTAAAATACACCGCCCAAAAGAAGGAGCTTTTTTATTTTGACCCTA
>CAZRDD010000669.1:0-2803 GCA_964598675.1 uncultured Parafilimonas sp. | reverse complement strand
AGGTGTATTGTAATTGTTTTTATAATGAAATTTCGTGTTGCACCGGTTTATACAACCAACCATTAAAGCTGTTACAGCATGCCCGCTATCATAAGCACGAAAACCTTTTAAAGGAACATTGTAAATAATCATTTGCCCGCCCTGCGATTGCAGAAACAAAGCGTTTTTTATTTGTTCATTTAAATGTTAACTTTTATGAAGATGAAGCACCCCGCTGCATGGGCTACAGGTATGCTCGCAGCCGTATTACTCTGTTCTGCTGCCAAAGTGCAGACTACAACCATTAAGGGCACCATTAACCCGCCAAATGGCGCATCACAGGTTTGGGCCCTCTCGTCATCCGACACGCTGAAAGCAAACGTTTCCAACGGCACGTTTGAGTTTAAAGATGCCAAACCCGGGGTGTACAGCCTTAGGGTAGAAGCTATTGCACCGTACAAAGCCGCCTCTAAAGAAGGGGTACAGGTAGCCGATGGTGCCACCGTTGACGTTGGAGAAATTAAGCTGGAAAAATAACCATGCTAAAGAAGCTGGCGGCGGGGTAAATACCTCCGCCGCCACTTTTTTTTTGCCTGTTGTTATAAGCAACCACTCTTATTACTGCAGCCTGCTAATAATTTTTAAGCACCACCAGGTGCAGTGGTTTTAAATACAGTTTTATAAAAGCCGCTTTTTTGCCATGCACGGTTGTGTTAAAAACGTGTACCGCCCCATTTGCATCGTACCCGCTAACAACTTGCAACGTGTTATTGTTTGCTGCAAGGTTGTTATCAAGCATAATAAATTTTTCTTCGGCATCGGTTTGATTGGTATTATAAATAACCATCAAACCCTTATGGTTAAGCACTTTGGAAAATGCAATTACATCTTCATCATCACCGTCTTCATTTAAATCGCACAGGTAGCTGGCCACATTGTTTTTTCTTGTTTCGCCCTGTAAAACAGCTTCGTTGTTTTTAGCAAACTGTTGCACACACTTAATGGTTTGTGCAGCAGCATCAAAACCATTTGCCCTTAATTCATCCGCACTGGTATTGCCTGGGTTTAAAGTGGCCTGCATAAACCTTGTATTGGCTTTACATACAGGTATGGCCTGTAAGCCCAGCAGCCTGAAAACAGTTGCCGCTGCCGCCTGCTGCGGCTTAAATACCGGCAGCCTTTTACGGGGCGTATCAGCCAGAATTTTATAAACAACACTAAGTCCGGTGCTGTTGTTTTCAGCATCCGGCTTAATTTTAAGCAGACTATAGTCTGTGGCATTAGGTAATAATGTAAACGGTATCATACAGGTTAAGTTTTACAGCAACAATGCAGCCCTACAAAAAAACTATTAAGGCCACATTTAACCTGTAACAAAAATCATACTAACACATGAGGCTTATCAATAATATAACAAACAATAAGGGATATTTTATGATTATATAAACAACTAAAAATGTTAATGCCAAAACCAACTGGCACCCCATGTATTAACATATACAGTGTGGGCTGCAGGTACACATTTACAATGCCTTAATGTACACACACTTACCTGTTGCACAAGGTGGCTAAGGTGCGGTGCTGTCGTATATTTCCATAGCAGGTTGCAGGCAGCTTGTAACCCCCTGCAAACCACAAACGGTTAATGTTATTAAAATGGCATCTTTTACCTGGTTGCGGGTGGCCCCAAGCTTTTTTGCCATAGGTACATGGTAGTACACCGCCGTTTTGTCACCAGTGGCAGCTTTTACGGCTATGTACAGCAGGTGTTTTGTTTTTTCATCAAGGCCGTCGGTGTTTTTTAGGGCGTTTATCAAACTGTTAAATGCATCAAAAACAGCAGGCGCTTCTTTTTCAAATGCCTGCATTGGGTTTATGCTGTTTTCCATTGTATGTAATTTAAATGGCGGGCAGGGGCACAAAACAGTGTTTAACTTTTTCGGCCGCTGCCATTGCTGTTTATTTCGGGGTCAACCAGGTAAAAGCCCTGGGCGGTAACAACGTAAATAACCAGCAACGCCACGTTAATAACGGTGCCAGCTTTAGCATCGTGCCAGTAAATAATCATTAATATTTGCGAGAGGATTATGCCCGCCAGCATAACATTGCCCCACCAGGTTTTATTTAGCAGCAGGCCTGCAACAGCCAGCAGCAGCACCAAACAAGCTGCAAGCCAGCCAATGCCAAGCAATTTGCTTACACTGGCAGGTACAGCAAAAATGGTTTCGCCGCTAAGGCCATTAAAGGGTACAACATCAAACGCTTTTACAAAGCCAAACAAGTGTATAAGCCCATGAAAAATTAATAAAACGACAATAATCCTTTTCAACATACTTTAAATTGTTTTAGTGTAAAAAATATGTGGGGGTAATATGATATTTTGTAACAGCAATGCCACGTTTTGTTAATAGTATTTTATGGCTGCAATCCTATTGTTGGTATTAAGGGTGCCATCGTTAATAAACTCAACATCGCCACCGGTTTCCAATACTTTTTGAATAATATCGCCCACCGCATCTTTGGTATGGCGGCCATTGGTTATCAGCTCGCTTTCGGGGTACAGGTTATCCTGGTACACATAAGCGGGGCATACATAGTTTTTTTCAACCACCAGCAGTTTAATGCCACCGGCTTCAGCAGCCTGCCATACAGCTTTAATGCCACCGGCAAGTTTATTGTTATTGTTTGCTTCGGCCAGTTTGTTTAGCAGGTGCTGCTGAAACGATGTTTCAAGCGCTGCAATAAATGGTTGTAAGGCTACTTGTACATCATACTCAGGGGTTTCAATAAAATTGCCATGCACAAAATGCACGATGTGTTTCTC
>CAZRDD010000668.1:0-2812 GCA_964598675.1 uncultured Parafilimonas sp. | reverse complement strand
CCCGCATACCAAAGCTTGCGGAAATACCGCCAAAAGTAGGGGCGGTAAGCAGGGAGATAAAAGGTAGTTTGGCATCGCTTAACTGGCTTAATTTGCCGCTTGTTTTAGCAAGCTGCATCAGGCTGAAGGCACTTTCCATCATACGCGCACCGCCACTTTTTGAAATAACCAGGTAAGGCAGGTTGTGTTGTATACAATAATCTACCGCACGGCTAAATTTTTCGCCCATTACACTGCCCAGCGATCCTCCAATAAACTCAAAATCCATACAGGCCACCACAATGCCCTCACCGTTTACGGTGCCGGTGGCCACGCGCATACTATCTTTCAGGTCAGTTTTAGCATGTATTTCATCCAGCCTTTTTTGGTAAGGCTTCAGGTCGGTAAAGCCTAAAAAGTCTTTACTGATGATGTTGTCAAAAAGGTCGGTGTATGTTTGGTTGTCAAAAATAATATCGTAGTATTCCTCGCTGCCAATACGGTGGTGGTAATTGCACTTGGGGCAAACAAACAGGTTTTCCTTTAGCTCGGTAGTGGTACAAATGTAGTTACACTCCGGGCATTTGCTCCAGAGCCCTTCCGGGGTTTCCTTTTTATCGGCGGTGGAAGTGGTAATGCCTTTTCTAAAACGCCTGTACCATTTAGCCCTTTGTTCGCTTTGGCTGTTCTCCTCCGTTTCCTCGCCCGCCAGGTTTTTATCAATATCCGCGTCTTTGTTCATAATTGCTCATTGGTTATTGAAGTTGGCAAAAATAAGGAGTTTGGGCATATAGTGTGCAGTTTATGGGGCAGGGTTAATAGTTTGTGGGTATAAGTTTGCACCGCTGCCCACCGCGCAAGGCCAGCCCCTAAAAAGTTCACTACCTTAATTATTTCATAAATAGTTAATGTTTGCCCCGTTTTGTTGTACGTTTTATAGCTTTTTAATTAAATTGTTATATACATTTAAGGTGTTTGGCCGTTTTTTTTGATGCGGCTTTTAACCAGTTACAGCAATAACTGTATATTTGCGCCTCATTTAATTGTAAAATCAAAAATACCTCAACATGGCAAAATACAAAGCCGGCGTATTGTACGGTGAAGAACTTGAAGCATTATATACTGATGCAAAGGAAAATAATTTCGCCCTGCCGGCTGTAAATGTTATTGGCACAGACTCCGTTAACGCGGTGTTGGAGACTGCTGCAAAGGTAAAATCGCCTGTAATTGTACAGTTTAGCAATGGCGGCGCACAGTTTTATGCCGGTAAAGGTATGCCTAACGATAAGCTGCAGGCCAATATTATAGGCGCCGTTAGCGGTGCTTTACACGTACATACCGTGGCTGAATACTACGGTGTACCCGTTATACTGCATACCGACCATGCTGCTAAAAAATGGTTGCCCTGGATAAGCGGTTTGTTAGACCACGGTGAAGCTTACAAAGCTAAAACCGGCAAACCTTTGTTCAGCAGCCACATGTTAGACCTTAGTGAAGAGCCTTTACATGAAAATATAGAAACCTCTGCCGAGTTTTTCAAACGCATGGAACCCCTTGGCATGAGTATTGAAATTGAACTGGGTGTTACCGGCGGTGAAGAAGATGGTGTTGATAACAGCGGTGTTGAAAACAGCAAGCTGTACACACAGCCCGAAGATGTAGCCTATGCCTACAACGAATTAAGCAAAATAGGCAGCCGTTTTACTGTTGCCGCATCGTTTGGTAACGTACACGGTGTGTACAGCCCTGGCAATGTAGAGCTGCGCCCCGAAATATTAAAAAACAGCCAGGTATACATTGCTGAAAAGCTTGGTTTGGCTGCTGGCAGCAAGCCTGTGTACTACGTGTTTCATGGTGGCAGCGGTTCACCAAAAAACCAGATTCACGAAACCCTGCAGTACGGTGTAATTAAGATGAACCTTGATACGGATATGCAGTGGGCTTTTTGGGAAGGTATTTTGGGCTACTACAAAAAGAACGAAGCTTACCTGCAGGCACAATTAGGCAACCCAGAAGGTGCCGAAAAGCCAAACAAAAAATTCTACGACCCACGCGCATGGTTGCGTAAAGGCGAAGAAACTTTTGTTAAGCGCCTTGAGGAAGCTTTTGCCGACCTTAACTGTATTGGCCGCAACGCATAATATTAGCAAGGCACAGGTGGAGATGTAACTACTCCTGCCGATTATGTTGCCTTGGTAACATTAACATGCCTTAAACACAAACGCCCCTGGTTTATAATGTATAAGCCGGGGGCGTTTTATGTTTTTGTGGGGGAGTTAAACCTATAAGGTTTTTCTAAACCATATTTCCCTGTACACATGCGGTTATAAGGATAACATGGTGCGGCGGTCAGGGCTTGAATATATCAGCCGTGTTAATGGAAAAATCGTTAAAAATGCCAACAGGTACCAATTCTTCGTTGTAATAGGTGTTACGTAGAGCATATTTTTCATTCACGAGGTCGTACACCTGTATCTGCATATATTCTGGAAAAACCACCCAATACTCCCTCACCCCGTTTTCCTGGTACAGGTCAAATTTTTTCTTCATTTCCAGTTTGGTGTTGCCTGGGCTTAGTATTTCAATAATCCAGTCTGGCGCACCAATACAGCCCCGCTCATCTAACTTGCTGGTATCACAAATAACGCTTATGTCGGGCTGTACCACCGAGGTAATTTCTTTATCCGGGGTGCTTCTGCGTTTATTTACCAGCCTAACATCAAAAGGGGCGGCATATACCTTACAGCTTTTGTCAAGAAGATAAGTGCCAATTTTTATAGAAAATTGCAAGGAGATACCCTGGTGAGTGCGCATTGGCGCAGGGCTCATTTTA
>CAZRDD010000667.1:0-2816 GCA_964598675.1 uncultured Parafilimonas sp. | reverse complement strand
TGCAAGCTGGGTAAAATAAGCTTTGCGGTTTGTTTTAAGGTAGGTCCAGTCGTTATCCAGCCCTGCCATTTTGTAAGCATACTCGCAGGCTTCGGGGGCCATATAACTTAAAGCTGCAAAGTCTATACTAAAGGTTGACTGCTGATGGCTTAGGGTAAGCTGGCTGGTATTGGTAAGCGATGCTTTAAGCGGGCTATCTTTTTTACCAATAACAAGCTCCTGGTTAAATACCTGGAAGCCCGTAATGTATACCGGCGGTACATACGTGTTTTTACGCAGCTGGCCCGGGTTAAAGCTTATCATGCCTTTTACGCTGCCAAAATACATATTGCCTGCATGGTCTTTAAACGCTGAGTTAAAGTTAAACTGGTCGCTCAATATGCCATTAATCCTGGTGTACACAATAGTGTTGCCGGTGGTGTAATTAAGGCATACCAGCCCTTTTGAGGTGGATACCCACAGGTTGCTTTCATCATCCTGCAGCATGCTTAAAATAAAGTTGCTGGGCAGGCCGTTTTGGGTGGTATACCTGGTAAAATTTGCGGTGGCATGGTTAAGCTTGCACAGGCCACCTTCTGTGGCAAACCACAGGTTATGCCTGTTGTCTTCAAATATACTGTTTACCCTGTTGCTTGCCAGGCTGTTACTATCCTGCGGGTTAAACCTAAAGTTTGTTGTAGTGTTGGTTGCTGCATTGTACGATAGTATGCCCGAGCCATAAGTGCCCGCCCAAATTACACCGGCGCTGTCTTTAAGCAGGCTTGTATACCAGTTGTTTACCGGTAAGCCTGGCTGCGTATTAAAATTATTGGCTGCACGGTTATATACAAATACACCGCGGGCGGTGCCTACACTTATGTTATTGTTGTTAAGCATGGCAATGCAATAAATAAAATTGCTTTTAAGGTCGTGTTCGCCGTTGCCCATGGCAAAATGCTGTATCACCTGGCCGGTGTTTATGTTTAAAACATCAAGGCCATGTTCAAAGGTGCCTGCCCAAAGCTCATTACCATATACCAGCATGCCATGTATATTGGTGTACGAAATACTTTTTTTTGTTTGAGCGGGCATGTAATGAATAAATTTTTTAGCAGCCACATCGTATTTATTAAGGCCGGCATCTTCAGTGCCAATCCACAGGTTGCCTTTATGGTCGGCATGTATCTCCCTAACCACATTGCCGCTCAGCGAGTTTTCGCCTGTTTTGGGAAACCACTTGTTAAATACAATGTTGCGGGCGGGGTAATAATTTATACCACCAAAATAAGTGGTAGCCCAAATGCCCCCTTCCTTGTCTTTGCAAAATGAGTATACCGCATTGTCCGAAATGGAATAGGGGTCGTTATATTTTTTTTGAAGGTTGGCAACACGTGCTGTTTTAATGTTGTAAATATAAATGCCCGATTCTGTTGCTATCCACCATTCATTATCGTTAGGCTGCACAAAATTTCGTACAAATATGTCGGTATTGTCTGCGTTATACGTAAGTATATCCTTATAAGCTAAGGTGTTTGGGTTAAACAGTTTTACGCCCTGGTTTGAGGTGCCTGCCAGTATAAGGCCATCGTTAGTAACATATAGTTTTTCAATCCAGTTAGCGGTTACTTTTTTGGAGTGGGCAAACATATCGTATGCGGTAAATGTATCGTTGCCGGGGTTATATTTTTCAAGCAGCCCGCTTGTGGTGGCTATCCATACATCATCGTTTGCCGATATACATATTGATGTACTTTCTGTATACACGTTCTGTTTAAAGTTAACCAGTTTTTTTGCGGCGGCATTGTATTTAAACACGGCAAATCCCCATATATACCAAAGGTTGCCATGCCTGTCCATCTTTACATCGCGTATCGGTGCCCCGGCGGTGCCAAGCATCAGCGTAAAGCTTTCAGTGGCTGCATCGTATTTGTATAAGCCATTTTCGGTGCCTGCCCACAATGTTCCGCTGCCATCTTCGTAAAGGCAGTGTATAAAGTTATTGCCTATGCTTCCGGCCTGGCCGGCCTGGTTTCTAAAAACTTTAAAGGAGTAGCCGTCAAACCTGTCGAGGCCGTCTTTGGTGCCAAACCACAAAAAGCCATTTTTATCCTGCAGGCTGCATATAACCGCGTTGTTGGAGAGGCCATTCTCCACCTGGTAGTGCCTGAAGTAGTATGGCTGCGCACAAAGGCGGCCGCACAACGTTAAGGCAATGGCAAGTATAAAGTATTTAATAGCCAAAAAAAATGATATTAATGGTACAGTAATAACAAGGGTGAAGGTATAAAATTGCTTTTGGGCAAAACATAAAAATGTGCTGCCGCAACGCCCAAAATGAGAAATTGAGAATTTTCTACGAAATTCTGATACGTTTTGGCGTATCCGGCCAGGATATTTGTTTCAATTTAGCATTTGTAATGCAGTTAAACCCATGCACGGGCTGCACTAACAAACTGCTTGTCATATACTTCTTCACAGCTGTATCCGGTAAGCATCATCATATACCATAACATTACAAATAAAAACACGTACGGTTTTTATTTTATTTTGTTGAATGTTATAATTGTATGATTGACAATTAAATAACTTAAATTCTAACGCTGTATGAAACTTAATGCAAACATGCCCCCACCGTAGCTGGCGCACCTTATTAAATGCAGTTACGCTTTTATCAATCCATCACAATTCTTTATCAAAACAGTACCAACTGTTATAAAAACTACAGCTATATGAGCAAACTATTACAGTTTATGCTGGCAAAACCAGCGCCTGTATTTATTTTAACCGCCCTGTTGTTTGTTTCGGCGCTTTTGCATGCACAAGGCACGGGTAAAATA
>CAZRDD010000666.1:453-2828 GCA_964598675.1 uncultured Parafilimonas sp. | reverse complement strand
ATAGCCTTTAAAATATATAACAGAAAGCCCTGCCAACAGCGGGGCTTTTTTGTTGCCTGTAAGGCTGCGTTGCCGATTTGTTAACGTGTTACAAGTGGGGCGCAGTTGCTGCTTTTTTTGCTGTACGATTGCCTATTTTTGCGGAGGGAGATATGATGTATGCACGAGATTGAACCTTTTTACAACTGGCGCTATTTGTACACTGCTGAGGCCGACCCACGGTCTCCGTTTTTTGGCCGCACCTACAGCGAGTTTGAGTTTAGCCAAACCGTATATAACTACTATATACACCCGCAGTGGGATGAGTTTGGCAGCCGCACCCTGTATATGAAAATATTGTTTGCAGACTATGAACAGCAATATGTAGTAATTGAATTATTAGGGGAGTGGAACGATGCTATTGAAAATGATATTATGATGCTTAAGAGAGATGTGGTGGATGAGTTGTTTGCCGCAGGCATTACAAAATACATATTGATTGCCGAGAATGTGCTTAACTTTCATAGCGGCGATAAAGATTATTACATGGAGTGGTTTGAAGAAGTTACCGATGAAAACGGCTGGATTGTTGCCCTAAATATGCCGGAAGCCACCCAATACGATTTTAAAAAGAAAAAACTGGGTTATTACGTTGAACTGATGGATATACCCAACTGGCGTGTATTTAAGCCAGAGCATTTATTTGCAAAAATAAATGATGAAATAAGCAAGAGGCTTGACTGATTTTTTCTAACTGCACCAGGCAGGTTTAAATATTTTACATGAGAACATTATTACTGTTAGCATTTTTGTGTGTAACCTTTAATAGCAATGGGCAGGTTAAGGGCAATAAAACGTTGTTATGGCAAATATCAGGGCCGGGTATTGCTAAGCCAAGTTACCTGTACGGCACCATACATATTATGTGCCCGGATGATATTGTGATTACCGATGTGTTGAAAGCAAAATTTAACGCTACGCAAAAGTTGTACCTGGAGCTGGACCTTAGCGACCCTAAAACCATGACAGATGCCATGAGTGGCATGATGATGAAAGGCGGGGTTACCATTAAGCAATTACTTACAAAAGAGCAATTTGACTCCGTATCAGCAAACTTTCAAAAGCTGGCAGGCATCCCCCTGGCGTTTGTAAATACTATGCAACCCATGTTGGCAGAAGCAGCCATTTACCCTGGCCTGCTGGGGTGCGCAGGCGAGGCATGGGAGCAAAAATTTATGCAGCTGGCCAAAGCGAACAACATTGAGATTAAAGGGCTGGAAACAACCAAAGACCAGTTGGATGTAATTGACAGCATTCCATATAAAGTGCAGGCGGATATGCTGGCAAAAAGCCTGTTGGATGTAGACAGCCTGCGCACATCGTTTAAACAGCTGCTTGATATTTATAAGAAAAAAGACCTTGACAGCCTTAATATACTGATGAACGACGACCCTGATTTTGGAAAATATGAGGGTATTATGATTGATAAACGAAATGCCCGGTGGATACCCGAAATAATTGCACAGGCCAGGCTTCAGCCTAGTTTTTTTGCTGTAGGCGCAGGCCACCTTGGTGGCGATAAAGGGGTTATTAATATGCTTCGCAAAAAGGGGTACACTGTACAGCCTGTGAAGTATTAACCTATTTACCAGTATTAGCTTTAATTTTTATTACCACTTCATCACCTGCTTTATGCAGGTGGTTAATTCTGCTGCAATTAAAGCGTGTTCTTCCAGGTCTGGGTGTCCCCCGCAACCGTTGTGGTACTGTTTTGTGTAAAAGTATTTATGTACTGCGTTATCACCGTTGGCGTTTACAAAACTTACTATGGCTGTTAAATAACGCTTCATTTCCTCGGTTAGTGTACTATCTGCCATAGGGCTTGTAAGGCAAAACAAATGGGCTTTTGAGTACTTGCTGCGCAGGGTAGCTAAAAAATTTACATAAGCATTGCAAAAGGTAGCAGAGTCCTGCAGGCCATCATTTTGGCCAAGGGTTATTGTAACAACATCGGGTATATAGTTGCTAAAGTTCCAGGGCAGACTGTCATTACGCATATTAACTTTATCAAACACCTTTGGCATAACCACATTCATATCGCAGCAACTGTGTATAAGGCCGATGCCCGATACTGAGCTTAAGTGCCATTGTGCATTAAGTTTGCGGGCTGTTAAAGGGCCGTAGCTAAGGTAGGCATTGTGCTGGTCGTACCATTGGCCTGTGCCACAGGGTATAGTTGTTATATCGCTGCCGGTGCCACAGGTAATTGAGTTGCCTATAAACTCCATTTTATGCACTGGCTTTTCTGGCAGTTTATACAAGCCCTGGCAGTTAATACCTACAAATGACAGATACCCAATGCCTGCTTCTGTGTTTTTGCAAATGGTAATAATGTG
>CAZRDD010000666.1:0-443 GCA_964598675.1 uncultured Parafilimonas sp. | reverse complement strand
ATCAAGGCTGTCCGCTGCAGTTATCGTGTTGGTTTTGCCCGACATCTGAACTTTATAAGGAGGCCGGTCGTCTACGGCAATTTCAACGTAGTTATGGTTTTTTCCATACAATTCTTCGTCAGTTAAAACAATACTGCAGGTTGTACCTTTAAACCCTATGGTTATATACACCCCCGGTTGCCAAAAGCGGGGTGCTTTTGGGTTGCTGAAATCAATGCGGCCAACATATTGAATGTCTGGGTTATCGGCTGCGTAAAAATTAAGTTCTTCCTGCTTTGCTGGTGTAGGGGCAGCGCATACTGACCCAATTAAAAAAATGCAGGCAAGCGTAAGCAATACTAAGGGGTGTTTCATTGTTGAAGATGGTTTTAAAAACAACAAAAGTTAACGAATATCTTCAACAACGGCCTTGTTTGCTAAAATAAATTGTCTATTGGCTAACA
>CAZRDD010000665.1:0-2838 GCA_964598675.1 uncultured Parafilimonas sp. | reverse complement strand
ATGCCCAAAAAACGACGGCGCGAATGGCTTTTATATGCTTGTTGTTCCGCAAATGAAAGAGCATCGTTACTGTTATGTTCCAGGGCGGCTGAGGTACTTTTAAAAGCTTGTTTTAACAGGTTAAGGGGATGGGTTTTAACGGCAGTTTTACGGCTAGAAAGCATACAGTGTAGTTTCGTGAAGGTGCTGGCCGTAGTTTACTATTGGCTGCACCGTAATAACCGTAAGGTAGCAAACCCTTTTTGAGAGAAAAAATTTAAAGCGGAAAATTTGGTGAAAGGGAGCGATGCTTGTACTAATCCTTGCATCTTTTGATATTTAAAGGCCTTTTATATCGCTTAGGGTTATTTTCATCAGCCAGTCTTTTTGTACATCTGTGCCGAGTATAAAATCGTGTTCGCCAAATATGGTAAAGCCCATTTTATTGTAAAACGCAATGGCGTTGTTGTTTTGCTGCCAAACACCCAGCCATAAAACCTGGTATTGTTGTTGCCTGGCAACAAGCAAAGCGTGGTTTATTAATTGCTTGCCAATCTTCATACCCATTAGGGCTGGCAGCACATAAATGCGTTCAACCTCTATGTTTTTAATGCCACTAAGTTCCGGTGGGGTTTCACCCGTTCGCATCTTGATATACCCCGCCGGAACATTATTTATATAGGCAATAAAATACTGTATGGTGCTGCTGTTAATCTCCTCTGTTATGCGCTGCGGGGTAAAATAAGTGTCAATATACAACTGCATATCTTCGGCCGTATTGTATGCGGCGTAAGTATCTACAAATGTTGTTGTACTCAATTCACTTAATGCAGCAGCATCACCCGGCAAAGCTTGCAGGATGATGATAACAGGTTCCGTCATTGTTTCTTTTAACTATTGTCCGTCTGGGGGAATGTTGCAGGGCTTGCCTTTTTGTGGCCCGCCACCTTCTTCTTTTCTTTTGCATACAGGTGGCAACACCTTATAGGCATCGGGGCTTGCCTTCAACGAATCTACATCAAAGCCCGCGTTGGAAATAGCTGAGCGTATATAATCGGCGGTAATCCTGTCTGGCACAAACTGAATACGCATGGTGCCATTGTACATATTGGTCACCACCTTTAAAACGCTGGCCTCCCCGTTGGGGCCTGTTTCGCGGGAAATGTATTTCTCCAGCCTTTCCTTACACTCCCAGCATTTTAGCTGCGGTATTGTAAAAGTAGCCCATGCCGCTTTTGCCTGCATAACCTGTGCGTTTGCAGATAAGCCCATCATGGCTAAGATACCAATGCTCAGTATTTTTTTCATATGCGTTTTTATTGTAAAACGAAGCCTGATTAAATAATGGTATGCGAAACTGTACTATTCCTGGTTATTTGCCCCAGTTAGCAGGGTCTTCGCGCCACTGCAGCAATATTTTCTCTGTTTCGCTGCTAATGGTACCTTTTTCAACAGCCAAACCAATTAGTGCCTGGTAGTTTGTAAGCGAATGGAAATTAACCCCGGCGTTTTTAAAAGCTTCATCAGCCTGTGGAAAACCGTAATTAAAAATGGATACCATGCCTTCTACTTCAATACCAGCAGCCCTTAATACATCTACCACCTGCAGGCTGCTTTTGCCGGTTGAAATAAGGTCTTCAATTACCAGCACCTTCTGTCCTTTCTCAAAATAACCCTCAATCTGGTTGCCCATACCATGCTCCTTTGGTTTGGGGCGTACATATATATAAGGCAGTTTTAACTGGTCTGCCGCCATTGCACCCCAGGGTATACCGGCGGTAGCAACACCGGCCAGCACTTCTGCATCGGGAAATTTATCAAATATTACGTTGCACATTTCGCTTTTAATAAAATCGCGCACGTAGGGGAAGGAGAGCACTTTGCGGTTATCGCAATAAATGGGACTTTTCCAGCCACTGGCCCAGGTAAAAGGTTGTTCGGGGCTTAGTTTTACAGCACCTACATGTAATAATTTTTCCGCTACCGCTTTTTCGTTTGACAACATGGTACATTACTTTAACCGGCTGAATATTAGTGTTGGGTAAAGCCCCTTGCCTTACATTCCCGCCATTTATTAATTATATCCGCGAAAGTAGGTATTGCAATCAAATCCTGAAAAATTATGCTGTATAAACAATATAAAAGAGCTGCAGTGCTTTTTTAAACGGCCAACTGCTAAACCTTGTTTTGCCAAAGCGGCAGGCAATACGTTGTTTGCATATTGATAAATTACCCCTAATTTGTACCCGTTAAGAAAACAAGCACTATGAAGAAAATTATTGCTGCAGGTGGCCTGGTTACCAACGAGAACGATGAACTGTTGCTTATTTTTAGGCGTGGGAAATGGGATTTGCCAAAAGGCAAGCTGGATGAAGGCGAGAATATTGAGGAATGTGCTGTACGCGAGGTACAAGAGGAGACTGGTTTAAAAAATGTTGCCCTGAAAGAGTTTATTGGGATAACCAACCACGAATATTTTGATACCTATATTGGTCAGCAGGTTGATAAGGAAACGCATTGGTACGCTATGGCGGCTGCACCCGGCCAGGTGCTGGTGCCACAAACGGAGGAAGATATTGAAGAAATTGAATGGGTTAGAAAGGAGGTTTTGGATATTTACCTTAATAACACTTACCCAACTATTATTGATATTATTGAGAAATATATAAACAAATAGTGAGGCTGCCCGTGTATTGAATATATGTAGGGCGTAAAATAAAAGTGGCTTTTAAAAGGCGGATAAAACTAAAGTATCATATATTTTCGTACCGCGTTAAACTGCTGATACGCAGGTGCGTTACTTGCTGTATGTGTTTAATACACCAATGTTTGCCCGGTGTTTATTGCATGCAGTTGACG
>CAZRDD010000664.1:0-2841 GCA_964598675.1 uncultured Parafilimonas sp. | reverse complement strand
ACGACCTGTTTGATTACGGCAACGAGGATGTGGGCAAACCTACCGGTAACGATATAAAAGAAAAAAAACTTACCCTGCCCCTTATCTATACCCTTAACAATTGCCCCCAGCCACTTAAAAAGCAGTTGATATACATTATAAAAAACGAAAACACCAACAAACAAAAGGTAAAGTTTGTTATTGATGCCGTTATACAGCAGGGCGGTATAAAATATGCCGAAGACAAAATGAACGCCTTTAAACAGGAGGCCCTGCATATTTTATACCAGTTTGAAAAAAGCGACGTTCGTGATGCGCTGGAAGAGTTGGTTGTTTTTACCACAGATAGAAAGATATAATGTATAATGCAGAAAAGATGGAAAATATTACCTGCTGATGCAGAAAAGGTTGCTGCCCTGCACCAGGCCCTTAAAATAAACCGCACCCTTTGTAAAATACTGGTTAGCCGTGGCATAGATAGTTTTGAGAAAGCCCGCCGCTATTTTAGGCCGCAACTGGAGCAACTGCACGACCCCTGGCTGATGAAAGACATGCTGAAGGCCGTTAAACGCATACAGCAGGCCATGGCCGATGGCGAAAAAATACTGGTTTTTGGCGATTACGATGTGGATGGCACCACCGCTGTTGCCTGCTTTTACAGCTTTATTGCCAGCATTTACAACAACACCGGGTTTTACATACCCCACCGCTACAAGGAAGGTTATGGCGTTAGCAAAGCGGGTATTGACCATGCTGCCGAAAATGGCTACACGCTTATTATATCGCTGGATTGTGGCATAAAATCTACCGAACTTATTGCCTACGCCAAAACCTTAGGCATTGATTTTATTGTGTGCGACCACCACCTACCGGATACCGAACTACCCGCTGCCGTGGCCATTTTAGACCCCAAGCAGCCCGAGTGCGACTACCCCTTTAAGGAACTGTGCGGTTGTGGTGTGGGCTTTAAACTGATGCATGCCCTTACCGAGGAGCTTGAACTGCCCGCCAATACCTATCTGCAGTACCTGGACCTGGTGGCCACCGCCATAGCCGCCGATATTGTGCCTGTTACCGGCGAAAACCGCGTATTGGGGTATTTTGGCCTTAAAAAGCTAAACGAAAACCCCTGCACCGGCCTTAAAGCGCTTATACAACTGGCCGCCGTACAAAAAAGCCTGCATTTTAATAACCTGGTATTTGTACTGGCCCCCCGCATAAACGCCGCAGGCCGTATGGATGATGCCCGCAAGGTGATTGAACTGCTGATTGAAAAAGACCTTGATAAAGCACTGGCCTACGCCGAGACGCTGCACAACGATAATACCGACCGTAAACAGGCCGACAGCAATATTACCGAAGAAGCGCTGGAAATAATAACCACCACCCCCGCCTTAGCCACCAGCAAAACCACCGTGCTGTACCGCCCCCACTGGCACAAAGGCGTGGTGGGTATTGTAGCCAGCCGCCTTATTGAAAGTTATTACCGCCCCACCATAGTGCTTACCAAAAGTGGCGATGTGGTGGCAGGCAGCGCCCGCAGCGTAACCGGCTTTAATTTGTACGAAGCCATACACGCATGCCGCCAGCACCTTATTGGCTACGGCGGCCATTTTGCCGCCGCAGGTATGACGCTGCTGCCCGAAAACGTACAACCCTTTGCCGCCGCCTTTGAGGCTGCCGTAGCCCAAACCATTACCCCCGAACAACTGGTGCCCGAAATAATAATTGATGCCGAGCTTGACTTTAGGGAGGTTAATGAAGCCTTTTACAACATTGTATGCCAGATGGAGCCTTTTGGCCCCGACAATATGCGCCCCGTATTTATCGCCCGCCGCGTAACCGAAACCGGTTTCATCCGCCTGTTAAAGGAGCAGCACATACGCTTTGTACTAAATCAGCACAACATAACCCTTACCGGCATAGGCTTTAACATGGCCGCCAGGTTCCCCCTGCTGCAACAGCAGCACCCGATTGATATTGTTTTTACCATAGACCTTAACGAGTGGAACGGCGAACGCAACCTGCAGCTTAAAATGATTGATTTTAGGTTGTCGGAAAGCTAAGGGGCGGTTGTTCTGGGTTCTTTGTTTTGTGTTTGAAAGGTTTGAATGTTTGAATGTTCGATTGTTTGAGTGTTCAGCGGTTCGTACTTCGTAAATTGTAATTTGTACTTGTTGTTTTGTGTTTGATTGTTTGAAAGTTCAACGGTGCGTGGTGCGCGTGGTTTGTTGGTGCGGTTTTAACGTATGGCATTGTTCCCCAAACGGGGATGTATCTGTTAGCACAGGTAATGACTTGCTCATTGTAAAATAGATAGCGCCGCTGCGTTCCATTATACAACATAGTTTTCTCCGAAGGGGATGCATCTGTTAACACAGGTAATGCCCCGACCATTTTAAAATAGATGGTGCCGCTACAATCCATTATACAACGTAATTTCCCCGAATGGGATGCATCTGTTAGCACAGGGCAACGCCCCGGCTATTTTAAAATAGATGGTGCCGCTACAATCCATTATACAACGTAGTTTTCCCCAACGGGGATACAGCTATTAGCACGGGGCAACGCCCTGTGAAATGAATTGGGCATTATTACTGCTTACCCTGAAAGGGTTACATCGATTTTTGGGCTGGGCCCTGCGAAATGTTTAGTGATGGGGGAGATGGTATACTCACACCTATAATTTTAAAAGCTGTACAGGATTTTCAATGACCAGCGCAAACATATTGAGGAAAGCGTTGAGCAGACCCGCGGAAGTATGAGGCGGATAAGAGCCAGGCTATTATAAAGTTTTTAAAATTACGTTTAGGTTAACAATTTGCAGGGCGATAGAACTCTTTGTTATTGCAATCCCTTCAG
>CAZRDD010000663.1:0-2845 GCA_964598675.1 uncultured Parafilimonas sp. | reverse complement strand
GCATTGTACCCTGCCTCCAGTGCGGTGCCCTGTATCAGCAGGTTTTTGTAAACAATGCCGGGCGAAGTACACCATACGCTAAGCTTTGCGGGGTCGCGGCCCAGGCCCAGCCTAAGATCAATACGGCCACCGCTGCCAAAGCTGGTAACCAGTGCGCCATTGTTTGCGTTAAGGGCGTATACATAAGGCCCCGCCGAAAAAAAGATGCGTTTATCGCTGCCGCCATCATCCCAATAGGTAACGCCGCGGTTTACGCCGCTGGCCTCCTGCCCCTTAAACGGGTTGAACACCCATATTTGTTTGCCCGTGGCAGGGTTTAACGCCACCAGCTTTAATTGCGCCGTGGTTATATACATAAGGCCATTGGCCACAATGGGGTTACACTCAATAGTGCTGCGGTTGCCCTGCCGCGCATCGCCGGTATGGTACAGCCACACCGGCACCAGGCTATCCAGGTTGGTGGTGTTTACCTGGCTAAGGGCGGAGTAGCCGGTACTGCCTTTATCGCCACGGTACACCCCCCAGGTGGTAAACGGCTTATCGCTGTGCCTGCAAGCCATAAACAAAGGCAGGCACAACGCAACCAGCAGGTATTGTTTAATATGTTTTGTATTAATGCTATAAGGCATACACAAACAGTTTTTGGTAAATTTATTGTACTGCGGGGAGGATGGCATATATGCCTTTTCAACACATAGAAACATAGAAACAATAAGTACACATAGTTTTGTGTGATGATGGCATGTAAAGTACAACACCCTATGTGTTTCTATGCCCCTATGTTTCTATGTGTTTAAAACTTCCCTGCTGCGCCGCGAGGCGCATGCCATATACTATCTCAACACATAGAAACAATAAGTACACATAGTTTTGTGTGATAACAACTTTTAAAACAACAGCCTATGTGTTTCTATGCCCCTATATGCCTATGTGTTGAACACTTCCTCACTGCGCCGGAAGGCGCATGCCATATACCTTCTCAACACATAGAAACATAGTATCAATAAGTACACATAGTTTTGTGTGATGATGGCATGCAAAGCACATCACCCTATGTGTTTCTATGCCCCTATATGCCTATGTGTTTAACACTTCCTCACTGCGCCGGAAGGCGCATGGCATATGCCCTTTCAACACATAGCACGATAGAAACGACAGGCACACATAGTTTTGTGCGATGACAACTTTTAAAACATCACCCTATGTGCTTCTATACCCCCTATGTTTCTATGTGTTTAAACCTTCTCCTCCCCCGCCGGAAGGCGCATAAACACTAACAAGCCACAGCAGCATTGTACCCCGGCGATACTACTTTAAGCTTATCGGCAATAAGCTGTATTACCGATTGCGTAGCTACGGGAAACACCTTTCTAAGGTCAATTTCATCGTTCTGCGAAAGGTCGTGCTGAAGGGTTTTCATAAATATGTTCTTTGTTTCGGTGGCTAAGTTTATTTTGGCAATGCCGCGTTTTATAGCCTCCGTTAACTGGTTATCGGGTATGCCGCTGCCGCCATGCAGCACCAGGGCAGCGGGGGTGGCCGCATGTATAAGCGATAACAAATCCAGTTGTAACTGTGGTGCCTCCCTGTAAAAACCGTGGGCAGTGCCTATAGCAATAGCTAAGGCACTTACCCCCGTGGCTTCCACAAATGTTTTTGCTTCTTCGGGCTGCGTGTACTGGCTTACCACCTGGGCCTGGCCCAGTTTGGCAATATAACCCAGTTCGGCCTCTACATTGGCGTTGTATTTTTCGGCAAGCTTTACAGCATGTGTAGTGGTTTTAATATTATCGGCAAAGCTTTGCTCGCTGGCATCAATCATAACGGAGTCAAAACCGGCATCAAGGCAGCGGTGTACCATTTCAACGGAGCTGCCATGGTCAAGGTGCAGCCATCCTTCCACCCCATAGCTTTTTAATGCGGTGCGGGCCATGTTGGCCGCAATATCCAACCCCAGGTATTTAATAGAGCTTTCTGACAGCTGCAGTATAATAGGCGTATCGCTGGCTTTGGCTGCCTGTAATATGCCCGACAGGGTTTCAAAATTGTAAAAATTGGTAGCCAGCAGCGCCCTGCCCCCGGCGCTTAGTTGCTGTAGTTTATGCTGTAATAACATTAAAATAAAAATTTAAAGGTGGTACTGGCTATTTGTTTTACCTGTTGCAGGCTGCTAAAAGCCCCGGTACCGCCTGCATGGGTGGTGTTAACGGCGCCAATAAGCGCCCCAAACTCAAGGCAATCTTTTTTAGGCTTGCCGTGTATAAAGTAGTGTATAAACCCTGCGTTAAAACTATCGCCTGCGCCAATGCTGTCGGCCACGGTTTTGTTAAGGTAAGCGGGCTGGTACATAAGGTTGCCCCCGCAATTAAGGTAGGCACCGTTGCTGCCATCTTTTACCACGGTAATATAGCCTTTGTCTTTTATGGCATGCAGGGCTGCAGTAAGGCTGCTGTTGCTGGTAAGGGCTTTCAGCTCTGCGGCATTGGGCATAAAAATATCAATGTAGGGCAGCAGGGCTGCAAGGTCAATATCCCACTTTTCGGCAGGGTCCCATTGCGGGTCTACGCTGGTGGTAAGTCCAAAGGCTTTTGCTTTTTTAAAAAGCTTTATTACATCTGCCTTAAGGCCCTGTTGTAAAAAAACGGAGCTTACATGCAGGTGCCTGGCGCTTTGCAGCAGGCTGTCGCTAATATCGTGTACGGTAAAATGCGCCATCGCGCCGGGGTAGGTAACCATAGCGCGGTCTTCGCGGTAGTTTAACACCATAGTGGCACCAGTGTTGTACTGCGGGGTGCGTATAATGTGTGTTGTATCAACCCCTTTGCAGCCCAGGGCATTCAATATA
>CAZRDD010000662.1:0-2855 GCA_964598675.1 uncultured Parafilimonas sp. | reverse complement strand
CGGTTAAAAAAAACGTTTTTTCTACAGCGGATGGCGCACCAGGCCATAGTACTACCAGTCGCCCGTGGCACCAGTGCTGCCGGAATCGGTGCTGGAAAACCCACCGCTGTCGTAAGACGAACTGTCCGCACTGTACGATGAACTATCGCTGGTGCTGCTGCCGGAGGAACCCCACCCACCCCAATCATCTGAAGAAGAAGAGGAATGGCTGTTGTTGTGGTGGTGGCTGTTCAGTACTCCCTCCAGCAGGCTGGCTGCCAGCACACCCGCCGCCCCGGCAATAATATTGCCTGTGCCGCCGTGGTTATGCGCATCATCAGTGGTATAGCCTGCCCCCTGTGCGGCATCATCACTGCCGCCAGTACCACCATTGTTATAAGTGCGGTTGCCATTTTGGGGGTTTGTTAGCCTTGCCGCATTAATAAATGCAAACAGCACCGTGGCACCCAATGCCACAAAAAATATAATCAACCCTGTACCGGGGCTGTTGCCGGTAGCAGGTTCAGTATCGGCCATGTGCTGCGGTTGTACAGGTTGTTCAATAGGTTCGCTGGCAGGCAACAGGGCTGCCTGTACCTGGCCAACCAGTGTTTGTAACCCGGCATAATAATCACCGGCTTTGTACAACGGTTTTATGGAGTCTAAAATTTGGCTGCACTTATCGTTGGTAAATACATCCGCCAGTGCGCTGGCGGCCTGCAGCCGTTGTTTGTGCTGTTTAATAGCAGCCACATATACCAGCACGTTTTTATGGTTACCGGCCTGCCATACACGCCCCATTTGCCGGGCATACTCCTCAATGGTATAGCCCTGGGGCATTTGGGCTACAATAACCACTACCAGCTGCACATTGGTTTGTTGCTCTGTCTCAAAAATCTGCTGGTTTAATGTATCTGCCTGTTCAGGCGTAAGCAGGTGAGCATGGTCGCTTACATAGGTGTTTTTTACGGGTGCCTGCACCTGTGCCTTTGTACGGGGCAGGGCCATAAACAATGCGGCCAACAACATTGCCAGGGCAATTAAAGGCTTTGTGATGTTGTTTTTGCAAAGCAGGTGGTGCATAAAAAAGGTTTGGGGCGTTTACAGTGTTTATCAAATGTAGGTAAAAACAAAGCACCGTTGGCTGGCTGGGGTGTAAATCAAATGTCGGCAGCATTTTTTCGCCCCACCTCTAAACTTGCGGCGGATGGGCTTTGCGGAAACCTGCATTTTTAAAAAGGTGGCTTTTATCTGCTGCAATTTAAAATACGCCTGCTGGCTGTAGAAAAGTAAAGTGTTATCCGGCAAAACCTTCTAATGTGCGCATGCCCTCACTGCACCTGCATCGCTGTAAAGGCTGCCCGCCTTCGCCCAGGGCTGGCTTCTCTCCCCCCACCCACTCCTTCGCCAGCCGCCACAACCAGCATTTTTATGCTATACTTATACCCCGCCCCACCCCTGTTTACGCAAATTTAACCGCCTGTGTTCCAAATCATTTCTTAAAAACCAATTATTCTCATCATTCAATTTTCCTTTTTTCAATTATTAAGGTATGTTTGCCACTCTTTAAAAACCAAAAACCGATGAATTTTAAACGGATCAATAACATTACTGGCTGGGCGGTGTGTTTAATTGCCTGTACCGTGTACATAATGACCGCCGAAGCGGGCGGAAGCTTATGGGACTGCGGCGAGTTTGTGAGTAGCTGTTTTAAGGTACAAATACCACACCCGCCGGGTGCGCCGCTGTTTGTACTGCTTGGCAGAATTTTTATTGTATTGTTTGGCGATAGCCCGCTTACCGCCGCCAAAGGCGTTAACGTAATGAGCGCCCTGGCAAGTGGTTTTACCATACTGTTCCTGTTTTGGAGCATTACGCATTATGCCCGTAAAATTGTGCTTAAAGATAACCTTACCGGCGAAGCCACCGGCAGCCAGCTGGCTGTTATAATGGGTGCCGGTATTGTGGGTGCCCTTGCCTACACCTTTACCGATTCGTTTTGGTACAGCGCTGTTGAAGGTGAGGTATACGCCATGAGTTCCTTTTTTACCGCCATCGTGTTTTGGGCCATCCTTAAATGGGAAAACCATTCCGAGGAGCCCGGCGGCGACCGCTGGATAGTGTTTATCTTCTTCCTCATCGGCCTTTCCATAGGCGTGCACCTGCTGTGTTTGCTGTGTATACCGGCCATTGTGCTGGCTTATTACTTTAAAAGAAGGCATACCATTAACTACGGGCAGTTAAAAAAATACTTTAACTGGGTGGTGCTTATTGGCGGCGTGGTGGGTGCCATTTTTGCCTACCTGGGTGCCATTGGCGAAACCCATACCAACCGCGATACCGGCCTATCGCCCGATAGTACCGTTAGCGCCCTGATGATTGTTGGCGCGTTGGCCGCCATTGGCCTGCTGTACCTGGTTGAAGCCATGAACAACGATAAGGCTAAGAAAGAGTTTTACGGCGGTGCTTACATGTTTTTTGTAATTGGCGCTGTTATACTGGGCATTGTGCAGGTGGGCGTTATACAGTACTCCATTAAAATGGCTGGCTCGTTCGATATATTTTTTGTTAATACCCTCAAGCTGCCTTTCTTCTCCGGCTTTACCGTGTTTTTTATTGGCCTGGCCATTGCTTTATGGCTGGCCGCAAGCATTGCAGGCAAAAAAGGCTGGATGTACCTGCGCCTGGCGGTATGGTGTATAACCTTTACGTTAATTGGCTACAGCAGCTACTTAACCACCATGATACGCAGCAATGCCGACCCTGCCGTTGATATGTACAACGTAGATAACCCGCAGAGCCTGGTGGGCTACCTTGCCCGCGACCAGTACGGCGATTTCCCCATTCTGTACGGCCAAAAGTTTGATGCTCAGCCT
>CAZRDD010000661.1:0-2865 GCA_964598675.1 uncultured Parafilimonas sp. | reverse complement strand
CAACAACCTGGGTACCGCTTACAGATTTCATGGGGCAGGATGAGGAGAACTATTCGGGCATCCTTAGCCCCGCAACCGCCCCCCAACTAAGTGAGCCGCGTATGCATGGCTACCGGTTTGTATACCCAATCGTCCAGAACTCTCAGTTTCTCCATCTGAGGCTAATTTTCCTCCGGCAGGGGGAATAAAAACTCAGAAGGGGTATGATTCAGTTATCATTAATATTCACTATTAAAAACCACATTTATGAAAAAGACTAATGCTTTCGGCCCTTTTTATTGCCCGCCACGATTTATTGTGGCTGTTTTACTGACTCTTTTTTGCTTTGCACAAACAAAGCTATTTGCACAAACATTTGGTAATGTAGCCTTGGGTGGAGGCGGTTTTGTATCGGGTATTGTAAGTCATAAAACATCAGGCGATATTTACTGCCGCACCGATGTTGGAGGCGCTTACCGTTGGGATGCCGTAAATTCAAAATGGATTCCTTTGCTCGATTGGACTTCTGAGGATCAAACTACTTACCAGGGGGTAGAAGCTATTGCTCTCGATCCTCAGAATGCAAACATTTTATATTTACTTGCTGGGACTTCCTACTTTAACGGTGGAAAAACAGCAATCTTAAAATCCACAGATAAGGGAAATACATTCTCTGAAGTGATAGTAACTTCGCAATTTACTGCCCACGGTAACGGTTATGGAAGGGCCAATGGCGAACGCCTGGCAGTGGACCCTAATAACAGTAACATCCTTTTTTGCGGAACAAGAGCAAATGGTTTGTGGAAAAGTACAAACGGAGGATCCAGCTGGACACTGGCATGGAATGGTGTTACAACTACAAGCAATGGAAACGGAATCTGCTTTGTAGTGTTTGATCCTTCCAGTGTTTCGGGGGGAGTTACCAAAACCATCTACATAGGAGTTTCCCGCACGGGAGCCAATAACATATATAAAAGTACCGATGGCGGCAGCACTTTCACTGCAATTCAGCCGGATAATTCATTCATGCCTCACAGGGCTGTTTTATCGTCTGACAAATCTGCTTTATATGTTACCATGGCCGATGCTGAGGGTCCGGGTTCCGGCAGCAGCGGAAGAGTTTACAAACTTGCTACAGCTACCGGAACATGGACCAACATTACCCCTAACGGGAATAATTACCCTTATGGTGGCGTAAGTGCTGATCCGTCAAATGCGAACAGAATTATTGTTTCAACTGAAAACGTTTATAGTAACAACCAGTTTGGTGCCACATGGGGAGATTTTGTATTCATCTCTACCGATGGAGGAAGTACCTGGACCCAAAAGTTGTCATCCACAAGTACCCTGAACACTAATGGCATTGGCTGGATCAACGGCCGTGGGATACATTGGGCCGGCAGCATTGACTTTGACCCGTTAAATACGGCAAGGGTAAGGGTTATATCCGGGAACGGAGTTTTTACCTGCGATGATATTAGTGCATCCGCCACGTCCTGGAAATTTGATGTAAAAGGAATTGAAGAAACGGTTGTGCTTGATGCCATAAGCATTCCCGGAGGCAGTTTTATTTCAGCAGTAGGGGACCAATATGGAGCAGTGTATTCCGATGTTTATGCTTATCCTGCCCAGGTACATACCCCTACCGTTACTTCTAATAACGGCATAGCCTTTGCCGCAAATAGTATTAATAAAGTAGTAAGAGCTACGGACAAATTATATTACTCTGCTGACCAGGGAGCAACCTGGACGGCAGCGGCTTCTACCATTGGGGGCGGCTATGGTAAAATAGCATTGTCGGCAGATGGAAATACAACACTTTATTGCCCCAGCGGTGGAAGTACAACTTATTATTCAGCAAATAATGGAGGATCATGGACAAGTACAGGAGTTACCAATGTTCAGGATGCTCATCCAATAGCAGATTACGTAAATACCAATAAATTTTATATTTATAGCCCCGGTAGCGGACAGCTGTTAGTAAGCACCAACAAAGGTGTAAGTTTTACCGCATCTTCATCTAATCCCGGTTCAGGCGGTTCAAATCATGCAAGGGCTGTTCCCGGCAATGAAGGGCATGTGTGGGTAGCGCTGGCGAATGGATTAAAGTATACTACAAATAACGGAACCTCATGGACAACTGTCTCCAATGTTACTTATTGCGGTGCTGTTGGAATTGGTAAAGCTGCAACGGGAGCCACTTATCCCGCCGCTTATATTTGGGGAACTGTTAGCGGAGTAAGAGGCATGTTTCGTTCTACAGACCAGGGCGCTTCCTGGACACGAATAAATGACGATGCCCACGAGTGGGGAGGCCCGGGGAACGGTAATTTTGTAATAGGAGATATGAATGTATTTGGTCGTGCATATATGAGCACCGTAGGGCGAGGCCTTGTTGCCATCGAATCGGGCGGCGGCAGCTGTACCCCTACCTCCATCACTCCATACGTGCTGGTTAATGGTGGTTCATGGCAACAAACTGCAACAGCTACTTTAGCACAGGGAGGCTCGGTAATGTTTGGCCCACAACCTGTAACCGGCGGATCATGGAGCTGGAGCGGGCCGAATAATTTTAACGCCACTACACGTGAAGTAACCATATCAAATATTCAGGCCAGCCAGGCAGGGAACTATGTGGCCACTTACACCAATAGCGGAGGATGCCAAAGTACGCAGACCTTTAACGTAACCGTAACTGGCTCCATATTGAGAGAATACTGGACCGGCATTAGCGGAACGGCTGTTAGCAACCTGACCTCCAGTGCCAATTATCCAAACACTCCTACCGGCAGCGGGCAACTCACCAGCCTGGAGGGCCCTACAAACTGGGCGGATAACTATGGAACCAGGATACGCGGATATATCTATCCGCCTGCAACCGGAAGT
>CAZRDD010000660.1:2228-2866 GCA_964598675.1 uncultured Parafilimonas sp. | reverse complement strand
TGCCAGCAGCACGCACTGGCCCTGCACCTTGATGGCGCCAGGATATTTAACGCCATTGTGGCCAACAACGAGCAACCGGAAGCTTATGGCCAGGTGTTCGACAGCATTTCGGTTTGCCTAAGCAAAGGCTTAGGCACGCCTGTTGGCAGTGTATTGCTGGGCAGCAAACCCTTTATAGCCAAAGCCCGCCGCATACGCAAAATATTTGGCGGCGGCATGCGCCAGGCAGGCTTTTTAGCAGCGGCTGGTATTTATGCGCTGGATAACCATATTGCCCGCCTTGCCACCGACCATGCCCATGCGCGTGCTATTGGCGAAGCCATTGCTAAAAAAGACTTTGCCACCAACCTGCTGCCCGTTGAAACCAATATTGTCATCTGCGGTATTGGCGGCAGGTTTACCGCCCCAACACTGGTGGCGGAACTTAAAAAGCACGGCATACTGGCCATAGCCATTGCGCCCACACAGGTTAGGTTTGTGCTTCACCTTGATATAACCGCCCAAATGGTTGAGCATATAATAAAGGTTATAAACGGACTGTAATATTCGCATTGGAATTGCAGGAGAAAAGACCAGTTGGGAATGAATGCAGATGCAGCAAACACACTGTATTAAACAGCGTTGATGCCCCTTTAAAC
>CAZRDD010000660.1:0-2218 GCA_964598675.1 uncultured Parafilimonas sp. | reverse complement strand
AATTTTCGCCAACCGATGTTGTATGTTGAAGCCTTTGCAAATAAGGGTAAGCCCTTAACCACGCTGCAAGGCAAATGCCTGCATTATAGTAAAAAAGTGCTTTATTTTGATTGCCTTCTGCACCTTAAATGCTTTGGAAGCCCTCACCCTGCCACACAAAAGCAAGTTTTTAAAACAATTGTTTGTCAATTACCACAAACAACACGATGCCCCCCATTATAAGCCAGTTAATAGTTGTGGCCTGGTATTTTTGCCTGAAAGGCTTTGCCATAAGCAACGCAAACATAGCTGCAAAAACTACCCCGGCCAGCAGGTAGCTTAGGGAGAAGCCGGTATTTTTAGCAGCATCCTCGGCCATTAGTCCGTTGCGGCCAGATACAAACATAAAACCCATTATTATAAGGCAACTGGCTGCCGAAGCTATCCAGCCACCTTTTTTATCGTACAGCATGGCTAACCCACCATAAAACGCCAGTATACCCAGTATATAATTCACATGGTATACCTGCAGCATTTTAAAATAGTTAACATCCGATGATTTTATTACGCCTTCGGTGGTGCCCAGTTTAACCTGCGATAGAATCTGGTCGGTAAACGTATATAAAAAAAACAGGGCCCATGCCTGCAATATGGTAGCAATAATGTTTTGAATGATGGTCCACTTTTTGGTCATAATACTTATGGTTGCCGTACCCCTTTAACCGGGCATTACGTTAATGAATAGAACAGTTTGGTTGCGCGAACAGGCACTAAAATATTAAAATAATCCATTAGCAGTGTATAAATTTAAAAATCCTGGTTGGTAACCGGCGGGGCGGCAGGTATAATAACTTTATTAAACCCATAGTTAACGGCTTTATGGCAATTGTTGCAACTGGCGGTAAGCAATACAAAAGCGCTTTTAAAAGCAGCGGTATCTTTTTTGGCAACAGCCGTATTTATACTGTCTAAAGCAGGGTTTAGCAGGGTAAGCAGTTTTGTTTCGGGCCTGTCGGCAGCGTATGTTTTGCTGTCGTCCAGCGCTTCCATTATTTCGTGTACCTCAAAATCGGCCAGTTGCCAGTTGGCACGCCTGCCCGCAAAATACAGCTTGGCGTGGTGCGCCTGTATACTGCTCATAAACTCGCCCAGCCCTGGTTTGTAGGCGTTGTTTATCTGCTTCTCCAGGCTGTCAACACGCTGTTGCAGCTTATTATTATTTTGCTGGCTGTTGCAGGCCATTAACAGCAGGCTTAAAGCCAGTATACCTGTACGCATATTGTCGGTTTTGTGTTCCGGGTTCAGGGTTCCGGGTTCGGGGTTCTGTGTTCCGTGTTCAGTTCCGGTTTTTTTTTGGGGGGGGCGTGTTCTATGTTCTTTGTTTGGGCGTTCCCGCTTCTTTGTCCTTCATTCCGGTTTTGGCAGAATGGCACACGGTTTAGTAACGGCTTTTTTTTCGATGTTATTGTTTTGCCTCTGCCCGGTTTACTGCTTCATCTACTCACATTATACCCTTTGCTGCGGCGCCTGCCAGGGCAGGGCTGCACCACCTTACTCAATTACTGACAAGTATATTTCCGTGCTGCCATTGGGTTTGTACACATCAAAATCAGCCGTATAAGCACGCGCTATGGCCGCTTGCCAAATATGCCCCCAAGCTGCAGCAATGCTGCCCGGCAATAGCCCCACAGGCTGGTACACCCTGTATGTAGCGGCCTCCACCGTTATAACAGTAAGCCCCTGCGGCAACCCTTCGGCTGAACGTACCATGCAACCCAGCAATACGGTATAAGGTGCTGTAAAATCACTATCGTAGTTGGTGTACATGCAAACAATATCATCATCCACCCTGCTGGCAATGGTTTGCTGCACCTGGTTTTGCATAAACTGCTGCCATAGTGCGCCTATATCTTTCATGGCCTGGCCATCTTTATTGGTGGTGCGCACAGCAAGGCCAGCGATGATGAAAGAGGGCTGTTGTGTTAAGGTAAATTGCATAGTGGATGAATTACTGTAAAAATATTAATAAGTAACAGTGTTGTCGCGGTAAATCTGGCACTTTAATAATTACATTTGCAATAAATACTTTTACCAAAGTATACACTTTTTGGGTAATATAAGAACATTTGACTCCTAAACCTTTTAATGATGAAAATAACCCTGCCTGTTTTATTTGCATTCACCATTTTTATTTTATCAATACGTGTAAACGCCCAAGCGATAAATAAACAAGACTCAT
>CAZRDD010000659.1:0-2880 GCA_964598675.1 uncultured Parafilimonas sp. | reverse complement strand
GATAATGGAGCTATGTAATTTCAGGCTGATTAATGATGCCACCGATGCCAGCCCCGGCAGCCTGGTATACAGGGATGCTTTTTTTCAAATAATTATTGGCGGTGGCGAAAGCAATTATGTTATTAAAGGCCGTAGCCTTAAAAAGCCAGGTTACTCGCACCTGCTGTCGCAGTTGCATATTTTTCAAAAAATATACAAGGTTGAAACCGGCGAAACGCTGGTGTTTACGCCTGCGTAGGCGTGTGTAACCGCATTTGTAATACCCATAGCCATAAAGTACCGGTAAAAATGTAAAAAGGGCCAGCAACTACTTTTTTTATAAAACTGGTTGCTGGCCCTTGTATATTATTAACACCCGGTTATTGGCGTTATTTACCGGCGTTATTACTGCTTTGCTGTTGGTTTTGCTTCAAAAAGCGTCCATGGATAAGCCTTCATGTCTTTAAGGTATGGGCTCATCCACGCAAATTCTGGGTGTTGTTTGTAAAATTTCTCGCCAATAAAATCCTGGCCGCAGGGGTGGCCCATGTGCGCCCAAAACTTCATATCCTTAGCCAGGCTGGCAGTGGTTACTTTGCCCTGTACAGCACCCATAGGGTAGTAGGGCGGGTTATCCCACTCCTTGCAGCCCAGCGGGTCTTCATCAATATGGCCACAAATAACGCAGCGGTTGTTGGCTGTTTTGCCAGCAATAGCATCCTTATGGTCGGCCTCAATTATTTTGCCTGTTTCGGCATCCAGCTTGCCCTTCATTTCAACATACACCAGTTCTTCCATGCGTTTTTTACGTGCGTTGGGCGATGTGGTGGAATCCTTGGGGTTAAACGTGGTTTCTTTGGCAATAAGGGTTGGGTCGCTGGCAAAGTTGCTGCCAATCATCGCTGTATCCTTGCTGCGCCAAACGCGGTGTTCTTTAAGGCCAAGTTCCAGTTTGGCAATTTCGTTGGTTTTGGTATCGCCAATCAGCCAGTCGTTGGCGTAGCCGCCATTGTTGCCCTCGGTAAATATTTTTACCACATCATCAATGCTGTTGCTGTACTGGGCCGCTTTGCGGGCGCGCATAAACTCCGGTATACCGGTTGAGTCAAACAGGTTAAACTGGGTAATGGTGGTTTCTGTTATCAACAGGCCATTATCTGTAATTAAAAAGTCGTCGCCGCTGTGTATAAAGCCCGGCATACAGTCCATTAAAATGTGGTTGCCTTTGGCGGGTACAATATCTGCCACCACGTTCCAGTGCTGGCCCCATATATAGTTGGTCCAGTTGTTGTGGCCCATTACTATTTTACCATCTTTGGTAAAGCTGCCGGTGGCTATAAAAGCACTGCAGTTGCCGGGCGCTTTGTTGTTGCCGCTGCCGGGTTTGGCCGCATTCATAAGGCTGGGTACATAGTAGTAGCCCAGCTCTTCCATAGCGTTGTAGGCGGTAATATCAAGGCTGTCGTATTGTTTGTTTTTGGCCTGCAAGCCCTTAACAATGCCGTTAATTTCATCTTTGTATTCCTGCTCCAGCTTATCCCACAAAAAGCTTTTGGCGGCAGCACGGTAAAACTGCCAGTCTTTATTTGTTTCGTGGCCCATGGCAAATTTAACAGCGCGTATGGTGGTATCTATTTCGTTGGCAAGCAGGTAGCCATGCTGGTAACCAATATCGGCAGGGCTGCCCTGGAGGTGTACGTAAATCCAGCCATTTTTATCTTCGCGGCTGGCTTTAGCAAGCGGGTCGGTGGTATCGTTTTTTGCGGAGTTACAGGCCATTAGTGTGGCAATGGCACATACAAAAAGCAGTTTTCTCATGTTTTGTGTTGTTTTTTACAGCAGATGGCTAAATATAGGTAAAGTTGAAGTTTGATAAGTAAATGTTTAAGCATTTACTTGCCTGCTGAACATAAAAAAGCACCGGGATGGTGCTGAATACACTACCCCGATGCTGTATTTAATATTATTAAAAGTGCAGTATTATTCTGCTACCAGCTTCACCTTGCGTATAATCCTTTTACGGTGCTGCAGGCCCCACTCCCTCAGTTCGTACAAAACTTTATCCAGCGAGCGGCCATAGGCTGTCATCTCGTACTCTACGGTGGCGGGCATGGTATCGTACACGGTACGCTTAATAAGCTGGTTCATCTCCAGTTCGCGCAGCTCTTTAGACAGCATGCGGGCGGTTATTTTGGGAATGTTCCGTTCCAGCTCCTTAAACCGTTTTTTGCCGCCAATCAGCGAGCCTAATATAGGCAGCTTCCATTTGCCCGAAATAACATCAAGCGTATCGCGTATTGCTTTCGCAAACTCTGCTGAACATAATTCTTTTTCCTCGTGAATCTCTTTTGCAGGTATCATACTTGTTTGAATTGGTGCTATACTACAGTATACTGATATACTATAGTATAGTAGTTACTAAAGTATAGTAAAGGTACGTAAATTTGCATTACAAAATAAAATTTTTGTGAGGCTAAAACCCAAATCGGGCAAGGCATTCAAAGTAATTATACAGGTATGAAAGTTGAGATTTGGAGTGATGTAATGTGCCCTTTTTGTTATATAGGCAAGCGGCGTTTTGAGCAGGCGCTTGAGGGGTTTGCCCATAAAGATAACATTGAGGTGGAGTGGAAAAGTTTTCAGCTTGACCCCACCATGCAAACGGCCCCCGGCGTAAATATAAACCAATACCTGGCGGAGAAAAAAGGCTGGAGCCTTGATTATGCAAAGCAGCTTAACAACCAGGTAACGGCTATGGCTGCTGCCGAAGGGCTGGTATACGATTTTGATAAAGCTATACCCGCAAACTCGTTTGATGCGCACCGCTTTGCGGCATACGCCAAACAGCAGGGCAGGGGCAATGAGGCGGAGGAAAGGCTTTTCAGGGCTTATTTTACTGAA
>CAZRDD010000658.1:0-2882 GCA_964598675.1 uncultured Parafilimonas sp. | reverse complement strand
AAAGCAGCGATTATAACTTAACCTCAAAAGAAAAAGAATTGCTGCAATGCCTTGTAGATGGCAAAAGCTATAAAATGATAGCAGACCACCTGTGCATATCCATTGAAACGGTAAAAACGCACATAAAAAACATTTACCGCAAACTGCATGTAAACAGCAGCCACGAGGCTGTAGCAAAAGTGCTTAAACAAAGGCTGGTGTAATATGATGCAAAAAAATTACCGGCTAAGTATATCTATCAGCCGGTAACAGCGTAAAATGTATATAGGTTTAAGCAACAGCCGTTTACTACACTAGCCCTTTACAAATTTTATTGTTTTTACCAGGCCTGTACCATTGTAAACATGCAGCAGATAAAGGCCCGCCGCCATGCCGGGCAAAGTAATTTCCTTAACATTTTGCCCTTTCAAAACGGTTAGCCCGCTTTCGGTTATCAATTTTCCACTCATATCATACACAACATACCTGCACCTGCTGTCTGCTAAAGCCGTTATGATAAGCTTTGGATTTTCGCCTTTTACAAACGTTGGGTACATAGCAACAGTTTCGTTTGCAACAGGTACTGCATTTTTAACCATTGAAGTAAAAGCAGTTTCCCCCGGGGCAAAGGCAGCAGGGTCGCTGGTGGCGCCAAACACTGATACACCCGCAAAAGCCCCGCCAGCAGCGGTATAGGGGTTTGCACCAGCCGCCGTTAAAACACCCGTTTTCTCCACAAGTACATTGCCGGATGAGCGTACTATTTTCATAGCAGCCCTGTTAAAACCAGCTACTTCGTTGCTGGCATTCCATTGCAGTGTAAGGGCCACTGTATTGCCACCAGCAGTCGCTTCTGTAATACTCCAGCTTGTTTGTAATGTTTTTAAACTGCTTACGCCGGTAACAGGTACCGGGTTTACCAAAACAGTATATTGCTCCGCAGCACCCGCAGTATTTTGTATGGTAACCGGGTTATAACTGCTGCTGTTAGCCCCCACGGGTAACACCACATTTGCACCGGCAGGCACTGTTAGTTGCAAACCACCCGTTAACACCGGGTTATTGGCTGCATCGCTTGTTGCTACAAACGTTGTATTGGTATAACCCTGGGTTGTAGCCCCCGCCAGCAAAGTTATTAACTGGTTATTGGTAAATAACCTGCCATTGGTAAAGCTAAGTTTGGTGCCTACTACAGCACTGTTTGCCAGCACCACCCCTGCGCTGTTGTTTATAGTTAGGGCAGGTATTTTTTTACCACCCATATCAAGCTGTTGCTGGCTGCTGCCTGCAAGGTTTAACGTGCCGGTACCGGCAATATCTGCCTGGCAGGCCACATTGCCCAGCACGGTAATATAAGTGCTGCTGCCTGCAAATAATACAGCGTTACCTGCGGCACCCGTACGCAGTTGCGCGTACCCCGCACAAGGGCCACCTATTAACAAAGCCAATGCTATTTTTTTATACATAACAAGTATTTATACACTACCACTTTAATAGTATACACTGCAAAACTGCCATAGAAGGGCACACTATTTTAAAGTGTAAATATTGCCTGGATTTTGCAAACGAAGAATACCGAATAGTCGGTATAGGCAAAGGATTGCAATGAAAATACTTTTGGCACCTGAAAACAATTAACTTTTTATGAAGATACCATTGCGCCTGTATACACAGGCCTTAGCGTTGCTGGCCATTACGCTGCTAACCCATATAAAAGCCCTTGCCCAGCAAGGTGTAAGCATAAACGCATCGGGTACAGCACCGGCAGCATCGGCCATGCTGGATGTTAGCGCCACCAACAAAGGGGTATTGATACCCCGCATGACAGCGGCACAAAAAACGGCCATTGCCAGCCCGGCAAAAGGCTTGCTGGTTTACCAAACAGATATTGACAGCGGCTTTTGGTATTATACCGGTAACCGTTGGGTGGGTATGGTAGCCGCAGATACCTCCTTAAAAGGAGGCTGGCTACTGGGTGGCAATGCCAACACCACCGATGCAAAAAACTTTATTGGCACTACTGACGGTGTGCCTTTAAACTTTAGGGTAAACAACCAGCTTGCAGGATGGATAGACCCCAGCAACCAAAACACTTTTTACGGCTACCAGGCAGGCGTTAATAAAAACCTTGCCAACGTTACGGCAATAGGTTACATGGCAGGTACCAAAAACCAGGTTGATAACAATTTTTTTGTTGGCACTGCCGCAGGGTTAAGCAACACCAGCGGGGCCAACAACTATTTTAATGGCAATGGCGCAGGCGGCAGCAATGTAGATGGCAGCTTTAACCACTTTGCGGGTATAAACGCTGGCGTTGGTAACACAAGTGGCAACCAAAACCACTTTGAGGGCTACCAGGCAGGCGCGGCCAACACCCTGGGCAATGCTAACCAGTTTATGGGTTTTAATGCTGGCACAGCCAATGTTACCGGTAACTACAACCTGTTTACGGGTAATATGGCCGGGGGTGCCAACACCAGCGGTAATGCAAACTTATTTATTGGCTATTATGCAGGCAGGTTTAACACCACCGGCTTCCATAACCTTTTAATAGGCTACAAAGCGGGCTATTCACAAGTAGCAGCATCAAAAAACACAATTATAGGGGATAGTGCAGGCTACGCCAATACCGCATCAAGCCAGCTTTTTATTGGCTTTGGTGCAGGCTTCAGCAACACAGCAGGCGCTTTAAACAGCTTTATCGGGGTGTTGTCCGGGGGTAAAAACACCGTGGGTATCGGCAATACTTTTTTGGGTTATGCGTCAGGCTATAATAACACTACGGGCAACAGCAATCATTTTATAGGTTATGGCGCAGGCTTCAGCAACACAACAGGGGCCAGTAACAGTTTTGATGGCTTCCAGGCGGGTTATGGCAACACAACGGGTTCGCAAAACACGCT
>CAZRDD010000657.1:0-2889 GCA_964598675.1 uncultured Parafilimonas sp. | reverse complement strand
CACGCCAAACTTCTGCTCCTCGTCAATCACCATTATGCCAAGGTCTTTAAACTTAACATCTTTGGCCAGCAGGCCATGGGTGCCTACAATAATATCAACCTTGCCTTCCTCCAACCGTTTAAGGGTATCCTTCTTTTCTTTAGCCGTTTTAAACCTGTTGATATAATCCACCGTAACCGGAAAATCTTTCAACCTTTCGCTAAAGGTTTTGTAATGCTGAAATGCAAGTATGGTGGTTGGCACCAGCACTGCGGCCTGCTTACCATCAATACAGGCTTTAAAAGCCGCACGTATGGCTATTTCGGTTTTACCAAAGCCCACATCGCCACATACCAGGCGGTCCATGGGGGCAGATTGCTCCATGTCTTTTTTAACATCAGCAGTAGCCTTGCTCTGGTCAGGCGTATCTTCATAAATAAAACTGGCTTCCAGTTCGGTTTGCATATAATTGTCGGGCGTAAAAGCAAACCCATGCTGCGCCTTGCGCTGGGCGTATAGTTTTATAAGGTCAAACGCTATTTCTTTAACCTTAACCTTTGTTTTTTCCTTAAGCTTGTTCCATACATCGCTGCCCAGCTTGTTAACTTTTGGCACGGTACCTTCCTTACCAGTGTACTTGCTTATTTTGTGAAGGGAGTTGATGTTTACATACAAAATATCGCTGTCGCGGTATATAATACGCACCGCCTCCTGCACGCGGCCATTTACCTCCAGCTTTTGCAGGCCACTATATGTACCCACACCATGATCAATATGGGTTACAAAATCGCCGGGCTGAAGGTCGCGCAGGGTTTTAAGCGTTAACGCCTTATTTTTATTGTAAGCCTGTTTTATTTTGTATTTGTGGTAACGCTGAAATATCTGGTGGTCGGTATAACAAACCACTTTCAGGTCTTCATCAATAAAGCCCTCGTGTATGCCGGTGGCAATGGGTGTAAACTGTATCTCGGTGTTTAGGTCGTTAAAAATTATATTCAGGCGCTCCAACTGCTTGGCCTGCTCGGCAAAAATAAAAATGCTGTCACCCGCAGCCTCGTGGCCTTTAAGGTCTTTTATCAGCATATCAAACTGCCTGTTGAACGAGGGTTGGGGCCTTGTTTTAAACCCTATTTCAAAGTTGCTTAACTGTGGCTTAAACCCAAACTCCACAATATGCCTTTGCAGCATCTGCCTTTCAATAGTGGCGGCGGGTACAAAATCTTCCAGCTTTACATGCTTCAGTATTTTTGTATCGTCATCGTCTTCATCGGGGTATAAGCCAGGGTTTGTATTGCTGCCGTTTTTCTTTTTCTCCCCTTCTTCCTTCAGCCTCTTTCCTTCTTCCATCAACCTCAAAAAGCTGCCTAAATCTTCTTCCTGCTCCTCTATTTTGCCTTTAATCACATCCCAGTCTTTCAGCCATACAATGGTGTTTTCTGGTAAAAACTCCATCAGCGTAACCTTCTCTTCACTGTCAAACTGGGTTTCAATATTGGGTATAATGCTTACCTGCATCAGCTTACGTTCGCTAAGCTGCGTTTCGGGGTCAAATATGCGTATACTGTCAATTTCGTTACCAAACAACTCCACCCGGTAAGGCTTTTCGTTACCAAAAGAGTATATATCCAAAATACCACCGCGCACGGCAAACTGGCCTGGCTCGTACACAAAATCAGTACGCTCAAAACCGTACATCACAAACAGTTCCAGCAGGCTGTCCATGTTTATGGTGTCGTTGGTTTTTATGCTGATGATGTTGCCGCTGAGTGTTTTTGGCAGCACAACTTTTTCAAAAAGCGCCTCGGGGTAAGTAATAATTATTTTTTTGTTGCCCCCTGCCGACAGCCTTGTGAGCGCCTCGGTACGCAGCATTACATGGCTGCTGTTAAGCAACCTGAAATTTTTACGGTTTTTAAATGAGGAGGGGAAATAAAACAGGTCTAAGGCGCTGGTAAGGTTTTCCAGGGTGTTGTGAAAGTACGCCGCTTCCTCGGCATCGTTCAACACAACCAAATGGTTAAGGCTGGCGGTATTGGGGTGTGTAAATATGGCTGTTACTACAAACTCCGCACTGCTGCCCTGCAAATTTTCAAGGTAAATTTTTTGTGGATCGGCAAAAAGAAGCCTGTCCGCCAGTTGAAAAAGGCGGGTGTTCTGCTGATATTTATCGAGAAGCACCTGTAAATTCATAACCGGTGCAAAGGTAGCGCAAGAACAGCCAACGCAAAAATTGAATTAGAAGGCCGAAGGCTTTTTTACAAATAGGTTTTTGTTTTCTATGTCATGTATTAATAACCGGTACACGCTGCCCCCTTAAATATTAATCACCAGCCTGCCTGTTTTTTCACCGCGGGCTATAACAGTGCCATCCTGCAGGGTAACAGTGCTGCCCTTGGCGTTGTACGTAAGGGTATAAATAACTTCCAGGTGTTCGCTTCTGTCGTTAATATTATCAACCACCACCGTTTGCGACATAGCATCGGCTACCGAAGGATATTGGTTAAGCAGTTTTGCGCCATAGCTTTTTTGCCATACGATGCTGCGGTTGTTACCACTTACCTTTACAATAACCACCGATAGTTTTACCGATGCATCATCGTACACTTTTGAGGTGTAGCTGTTTGCTTTAAATACGGCGAAGCTTACGCTTTTGCTTACCGGTTGCTGAAAATTAATATTGGCAATAATAGGTTTGCACCAGGCGGCCAAAAGCACCACCACTACTGCAACCATAAACCATAACAAGTGCTTTTTCATAATTTGTTTGTTTGATATATGTAAGGCAAACAGTGTGGCACTATTTGTTAAAGGGTTATAGACTACACCGTAAATGGCTATTTTTACTGATAAGCGGCATATTAAAATGATGAACGCGAAAAACAAAACGTGCTTTTGGTTAAGCAGATTTGA
>CAZRDD010000656.1:0-2901 GCA_964598675.1 uncultured Parafilimonas sp. | reverse complement strand
AGTTGCACATAGATGATTGTAAAATTTCAAAAAACTATGTGTACCTATTGAAACTACTGGTTCTATGTGTTGAAAAACTAACCAGGCGCAAAGCGCCTGATGGTAAAATCTTCAACACATAGGCAGATAGAAAACATAGGGTTCACATAGATTAGGATGAGTGTTATTTGCCACTCTCTTTCCATCTTCATTCAAAAAGCATTGTGTACCCTATTGATACTACTGCTTCTATGTGTTGAAAACTAACCAGGCGCTTCGTGCCGGATGGTAAAGTCTTCAACACATAGGCAGATAGAAAACATAGGGGTCACATAGATTAGGATGAGTGTTATCTGCCACACTCTTTTCATCTTCATTCAAAAACTATGTGTACCTATTGAAACTACTGCTTCTATGTGTTGAAAAAGATAGCGAGGCGCTTCGCGCCTGATGGTAAAGTCTCAACACATAGGCAGATAGAAAACATAAGAAACACATAGATTAGGATGAGCGTTATTTGCTACACTCTTTCCATCTGTATTCAAAAAACTATGTGTACCTATTGAAACTACTGCGCCTATGTGTTGAAAAGCTAACCAGGCCCGAAGCGCCTGTACCTGTTATTTAAATTACAGCAATCCTTAGCTAACGCCTGCGCCAGCATTAATGCTGCTTTCAGGGTTTATAAAATGCAGCTTACCTGCGGCATCTTCGGCCATCAGTATCATGCCATTACTTTCAATACCACGCATTTTGCGGGGGGCAAGGTTTACTACAACCGTTACCTGTTTGCCCACAATATCATCGGGGTTAAAGTGCATGGCAATGCCCGACACAATTGTGCGGATTTCAAAGCCCAGGTCAACCTGCAGTTTCAATAATTTATCCGCTTTTGCCACTTTTTCAGCACTAACAATTTTGCCCACGCGTAAATCAATCTTTGCAAAATCATCAAATACTATTTCGGCTTTTACGGGTGCAGCAGCAGGGGCTTCGGCCTGTGCTGCGGGTGCCGCTTCTGCTTCCAGCAGGTGCGATGGCGCTACGGCGCTGGTATCTTGTTTCACCAATCCTTTTTTAAGTTTATCTACCTGGTAAGTAATTTCCTCATTCTCAATTTTACGGAACAGCAATTCCGGCGGGCGAAGGGTATAACCCGTTTTCAGCAGGTCAATGCGGCCAGCATTCTCCCATTCCAGCATTTTATCCACCACCTTCATCATGTGCAGCATTTTCTTGGCTGTAAATGGTAAAAATGGATTGATAAATATGGCTAAGTTGGCGGTTAACTGCAGGCACAGGTGCAGGGTATTATCCACCAGGCGCTGTGCATCGTCTACCTGCGGTATAATCAAATCGTTTTCCACCTTCAGTTTTTTCCAGGGCTCCCTTTTTTGCAGGTAGCCATTGCCTTTGCGGGCAAGGTCCATCACCACAAAAAGCGCTTCCCTAAACTTGTATTGCTCCAGCAGGCCCTCCACGGTTTCTTTGGTGGCTTTAATGTCGGCCACCAGCTGGCGGTCGGCATCGTCGGCAATATCGTTGTGAAACGGGGGCACTTTGCCGTTGCAAAGCTTGTGCATCATTACAAAAGCCCTGTTTACAAAGTTGCCGAAAATGGATACCAGCTCGCTGTTGTTGGCATCCTGAAAGCCCTTCCAGGTAAACTCACTGTCCTTTGTTTCGGGCGATATGGTGGTAAGGTAATAGCGCAGCACATCAGCCATCTGGCTGCCGCCATTTTCCTTGTTAATAAAATCATCAATATAATCCTGCATTTCCAGCTTCCAGTTACGGCTGGTACTCATTTTATCCCCCTCAAGGTTCATAAACTCGTTGGCAGGCACGTTGGCGGGTACAATATTGCCATGCAGCTTAAGCATAATAGGGAAGATGATACAGTGAAATACAATATTATCCTTGCCTATAAAATGCACCAGCTTGGTATCGGCATCGTACCAGTAAGGCTTCCAGTCTTTACCATTGTCAAGGGCCCATTGTTTGGTGGCGCTTATATAGCCAATGGGGGCATCAAACCAAACGTACAGCACTTTGCCCACTGCGCTGTCAAGCGGTACTTTAATACCCCAGTCAAGGTCGCGGGTAACAGCGCGGTCGCCCAGGCCGCCATCAATCCAGCTTTTGCACTGGCCCAGTACGGTGGTGCGCCAGTCGTCTTTATGCTCTTCTAAAATCCAGTCGCGCAGCCATTGTTCGTACTCGCCTAAGGGCAGGTACCAGTGTTTGGTGGCTTTTTTTACGGGCTTGCTGCCGCTAAGGGTGCTTACCGGGTTTATAAGCATATCAGGACTAAGGGATGTGCCGCAACGTTCGCACTGGTCGCCAAAAGCGTTTTCAAAACCGCAGTTGGGGCAGGTGCCTTTTATAAACCTGTCGGCCAAAAAGTTTTTGGCCTCCTCATCGTAGTACTGCTCGCTGTCAATTATTTTAAGCTTGCCACGGTCGTTCAGGTACGTAAAAAACTCCTGCGATGTTTCGTGGTGTATCGGCTCGCTGGTGCGGTGGTATATGTCGAACGAAATACCCAGGTCCTCAAAATTTTGTTTAATAATGGGGTGGTATTTGTCAATAATATCCCTGGCGGTGGTGCCTTCCTTCATGGCCTGTATAGGTATGGCGGTACCATGCTCATCGCTGCCGCTAACAAACACCACATCGCGCTTCTGCGCGCGCAGGTAGCGCACGTAAATATCCGCAGGCAGGTAAGCGCCAGCCAGGTGCCCAATATGTTTAAGCCCGTTGGCATAGGGTAGCGCTGCCGAAATCATGTACCTTTTAGGCAGCGGGGCTGGGTTGTTGTTAGCCTGTTGTGTTGCTGTATCTTCTGTAATATTTGCCACGCTTTAATTTTTTTGTTATTCAACTGTTCAGTGCATTCACAAGCATAACAAATAAAAATAA
>CAZRDD010000655.1:0-2912 GCA_964598675.1 uncultured Parafilimonas sp. | reverse complement strand
ATCGCAATTTCAATGGGTATGGTAACAAATTTCTCCACCTCTTCGGCACTGCGGCCCGGCCATTGGGTTATAATGGTTATTTCGGTATTGGTTACATCAGGAAAAGCCTCAATAGGCATATTTTTAAATGTAACTACACCCGCTACCAACAATAAAAAAGTAGCAAAAAATATAAAATATTTATTCTTGAGGGAAAAGGCAATAATGGCCCTTAAAAACTTGTTCATGTTAAAAAATGTTTATGAGGATAGGAAAAGGCACGCCCAACCTGGCACCGCCGTTAACAGCGTTGCGGCCAAAACATTGCATTGGCTTTTATTACAACTTATACGCATGCATCAACAGCAGTTATGCAATTGCATACACCTTGTAAACAGCATGCATATGCATAGCTGTGCGCAGCCATGGCTGCTGCATAAGCGTACAGTATTTTTACAATGTATTTAGTGTACAACGCGGCACAACAGCAATACTTTTTAAGTACAGCCTGCTGCATAAATGGCTTGTAATGTTATACAGTTAACTAAGCTTGCCGGGGCGGCTGGGGTATTACTTCTTTTAAAAAAAGATATTTGTATTCTTCAGTAAGCGGTATGGGTATAATGCTTATGCTTACTGGCTTTGCAATGCTTATATTAAAGTTGTTTGGAAAAACTTTTAAAGATATATGCTTTAACAGCAGCGAGTGATTACTGTTACTGTTGTGTGCGCCGTTTTCGGGAAAAGCGTTTAATTGCTGCAGCACAATTTCCGATACATATTCGGCAAGGCAGTCTATCTGGTTGCTTTCGCCAATATTGTTGCTGTATGTTGTAATACTATACTTGTCTTCATCTCCACCACAAATACTCAGGTTTAGTATTTGCAATGCAATTACAAGGGTGATGAATTTAATGGTATATGTTTTTACAGCCTTCAAGTTTTTACTAATAAGTGCGCAAAACTATTTTATACAGCCCAAATTGATATGTTAAAAAATGTTAAGGTGTATAAATGATGCTGTTTTAACAGTTATAATACATTGGATTAAAGATTTATTTTTAGTGGCAATTTTAAAAAAATTATTTTAGCGCTGTAATTTTTATAATGATACTCTTACTATCGCTTGCGCTTACCATATTACCCACAGACACGTTGCCTGAAGCATCGAAAGACACCGTGCATGCCATTAACCGTGCCGAGGTATTTACGGGTGTTGATAAATTCAATTTCCGTGTAAAGGACTTTGACCTTAACCGCCGCAACAGGCTTATGCTGCAGCCCCGCATAGCACCGGTAGCCGGTTTTTTTATCAATTACAAATGGCTGATGTTTGCTTACAGCAAAAGCCTGCTGTTTGCAAAAGATGAGCGCAACAACCCCGTAAAGGCCACCAATGTGGGTGCCAGCTACCTGGGCGACAGGTGGGGTGTAATAAGCAGCATAAGGCGGTACAAAGGGCTGGAGCTTATACAGGGCACCAACGCCAGCCGCACCGTATACCCAGCATTAACGTACCTGCAGGCCAGTGCCGATGTGTACCGCGTTATGGGCAAAAACAGGTTCTCGGTAAAAAATGCGTTTGGGTACAACACCGGGCAGGTAAAGCAAGGGCGGGCGTTTTTATCATTTTTACATATTGATACGCAGCAATGGAATGATGTGCCTGTGGTAAAGCAGGATAGCATATACGTGCCAGAGGCGCCACCCGGCCATTACCGCTATATAACCAATATTATACCCGAGGCCGCTTTTGCCTGCAACAGGTTGTTTGGTAAAAAAGGGCTTAACTGGGCGCTGCTGCTGCACACGGGTGTGGGCGCATCGTTAGTGGCAGGCAAAGGCGCGGCACCTGCGTGGGGCTGCGCTTGGGATGTGGGCACCATAGCCCAGTTTGGCATAAACGGCCCCAAATGGTACAGCTACCTGCTGGGTAAAGATGATTACCTAAACCACACGCAATCAAAAGCGCGGCTGCTTAACAACAACCTGCAAAGCATTTTTCTGGTATTGGGGCTTAGGTTTTAGCGGCGCTTACAGCGCGGTTAAAAATGCCATCGTATCTACACCATCGGCATAATCGTACAGCCCTGGCGACTGTGCCTGGCCAAATGGCAGGCAGCCATGCCCCACAGTACATTGTATATCTGGGTTGGTGCGCAGGCTTTCTTCCACCAATGTTTTATCAGCATAAAATTCGTAATGCACCTGGCTCACCGGCGAAAACGGGGAGGTATGCTCCGTAAGTATAGTGGTTTCGTTGGTCATGTAATACTTGCTGTTCATCAGCAGCAGGGCCAGGTGGTAATCAAAATTATTGCGGTACTTGTTAAAGTCGCCAAAGTGCTGGTACTTCTTCAGCGCCTCCAGCAAGGGTATAAAATTGTACCCCTGCGGCACATACAGCTTGGTAACATTACGGCAGCCCAGGCCAAAATACAGGTGTATATCATCCGCCAGCAGGTTTAGTTCCTCCGGGGTTTCGGTGCCGTCCAGCACTGCGGCCGAGGTGCGGTTGCGGCGTATTACATGCGGGTATTTGCCAAAATAGTAGTCAAAATAGCGGGCGGTGTTATTGCTGCCGGTGGCAATATAGGCATCGCAGCCTTTAAGGTTTTCAGCAAAAGTTAGCTGGCTGGCGGCAGCCGCATCCCACTCAATAAGCTTTTGCACGGCATGCTTTATTAAAACGGTATCCTTTGCGCTGGGTTTTATCACCGCTGTGTTGCCGGTAATAAAAACACACAGCAGGTCGTTAAAACCTACTAATGGCAGATTGCCTGCCATTACAATGCCCACCGTTTTAGGGGCAGGGTTGGTAGCGGGCAGGTTGTAGTGCTGCGCCCATTCCGTTAAAGCGGGGGCCTGCAAAATAGCCGTGGCTATGTTTTTTATGGATGCCTCAATCAACTCCGGCACACACCAGGTGTTTT
>CAZRDD010000654.1:0-2940 GCA_964598675.1 uncultured Parafilimonas sp. | reverse complement strand
TTTAAACGCAGCCGGAAAACGACACACACCCGAGGCAATAATACCAAACGCCACTACTGAAAAACAAAAAAAGGTACTGGGCAAAGTTGATAATATTTATTTTAAGGCTCAGTACGCCCAAATAGCCAACCCTGCCATTATAATGGTTGGCGAGGTGGTGGCACTGCACCCCAGCCTGCCACAAATGGCACACAGCCAGCTACGGGCAAACGGCCATACGATGTTTACCACCGGCAGCCACTGATAGTACCGGCAAACTTGTTTAACTTGCGGGCCTGTATGAAAACAAATAAACATGCATGTAACCTACAAACCTGCCTGCTGTGCAGGTTATGCCTGAAGGAATGGCTGCCCGCCGTTGGGGCAAACCGGCAAAACATTGCCTTTAAAAAAGGGGAAACAATATTTAAGGAAGGCGATGAAGTGAAGGGCATTTATTTTGTAAACTCCGGCAAGGTTAAAGTACAAAAGCAATGGGGGGAAGATAAAGAACTGATTATAAGGTTTGCAGGCGCAGGCGATATATTGGGCCACCGTGGCCTGGGCAAAACAAATATTTACCCCATATCGGCCACCGCACTTGAGCCTGCTGTGCTTTGCTTTATTACCCTCGATTTTTTTGAGGCCTCCCTTAAAGTAAACAACAACTTTGCATACGAGCTTGTAATGTTTTATGCTGAGGAACTGCAGGAGTCGGAGAAGCGGATGCGCAACCTTGCCCACATGCCGGTGAAGGGCCGTGTGGCGTATGCCCTGTATGTAATACAGGAAAAATTTGGCGTAACAGAAAAAGGGTTTATTAACGCTGCCATTACCCGGCAGGATATTGCTTCTTTTGCCGGTACAACTTATGAATCGGCCTTTAGGGTAATGACCGAACTGGTGCAGGAAAATATACTGGTAATTGAAGACAAGAATTTTTTAATAACTGATACAGATAAGCTGCTGGGGGTTTTGTAGCGGAGTGCGCAAAGCGGTGATTACTTTTTTGTTTACCGTGCTTTGCATACCAACTGGTAAAACAAATACAATTTACTTATAAAAGTAAGTTTGCCGGGTAAGCCCCCCTTTTTATCTACTTGTTAACAGCACTGTAAGCATGGCATACACAAAGTAAGTTATGCTTTTTCTTTTTTGTTGCCCATTACCTTTATGCGCAACCAATATCACTATAACCCTTGCAGGCTGTGCATCCCATTATCACTGGCGCTGTTCCTCCACCGGCCATCCATTTACCCATAACAGTTTTTCAATCCTCAATTTTGCCTTTCCGTTATCATGCGCATCATACCCATGAAATACCAGGTAATCTGTACCGTAAAAACTGGCCACTGCATTATGCCCCACCCCGTACCAGTTACTATTGCCCTGCAACACTAACGAGCCACCACCCAGGTTCATGGGCACACCATCCTTATCAGCATAAGGGCCATAAACGTTTTTACTGCGGCCCACCATCATTTTGTAAGTGCTTTTTTCGCCACGGCAACAGTAATCAAATGATACAAAAAGGTAATAATAGTTGTTCTTTTTAAAAATAAAGGGCCCTTCAATGGCGGCATCACCCGCTGCCGAATCGGGCAGAACGGGGTTACGGCTGCGCGCTGCAACGGTATACCATTGCTCCGGCTGGGCTGCAGCGGTAAGTGTACTATCCAGTTGTACTATTTTTATCCCGTTCCAAAAAGAGCCGAACACCATCCATGGCGTATTATTTTCATCGCTGGTTATATTGGGGTCAATAGCGTTCCACATATCCCTTCCTGGTACGGATTGTATTACTTTACCGTGGTCAACCCAGCTAAAATCCGGCGATGCAGCGTTCAGCGTTTTATTGGTGGCCACCCCTATGGCAGAGGTGTTTTTACCAAACGCCGATACCGCGTAAAAAAGATAATACTGCCCGTTGTGGTAACTAATGTCCGGCGCCCATACCTGCCCGCTAAAGCCGGGTATGGCCTTTAGCGCCCAGGCGGGCGGGTTTGCAAAAACAGGGGGTAGCTGCTTCCACTGCTTCATATCGGGCGATGAAAATACAGTTACCCCCTTGCCGGTACAAAAAATATAATAGGTGCTGTCCTGCCGTATTATTACGGGGTCGTGTACGCTAATGGGGTTGGCCGTTTGCGCACTGGCAAAACCAAGGCCCAGTACAACACAGCAGGCTGGTAAAACGGCTTTTTTTACCAGGGTATAAACAGCCATTGCTACCATATTTTTACCCTTATAACAGTAAATGAATACGGGGGCGTTGAAACGCTTACCTGTTTACCATTTACGGCCACCTCCTGTTGCTGAGGGCTAACATTTTTCGGGTTATCAAAGCTGTTAACAGCATCCGGGCCGCTTGTTGTGCTTTGTAACTGGGTAAGCAGTGCTTTGGCAGCAGTTTTCTTAACACCATCCAGCACCAGTTTACTGGTACGCTGCCGGGCGGAGGCATTTACTATTTTAACCACCAGCTCGCCTGTAACGGTATCTGTTACGGCACTGGCATACAGGCTGTCCTGCCCCTCAACAGCGGTATTATTGGCGGTTACCGGCACCACTTTGTTGCCCCGGTTGGTGGAAAACAGTTTTTGCACATAATAATTGGGTGTACCAAAGCTTTGCAGGTTGTTTACCCAAATAAGGTCGGGTGTCCACTGCCAGCCGTCAACATGCGCAAACAGCGGCGCGTACGCTGCCATATTAACCACATCGGCATTGCGCTCAAGGCCTGTCATAAATGCGGCTTCTGAAAGGGCGGTAAGCCAGTTGTTTTTATTATCAACGCTTACCGTATGGTCGCTTTGGGCGGCATACTCACCGGCAAACACCTTAGCGCCGGTGCGGGGATAATTATCGTACCGGGCGGCATTGGCAAAAAACCATTCGGGCCTGCGGTAATAGTGTTCGTCAATAATATCGGCATTCCGTTTACGCAGGCTGTCGTTCAGG
>CAZRDD010000653.1:0-2949 GCA_964598675.1 uncultured Parafilimonas sp. | reverse complement strand
TGATGTAAGCGACCAGGTAACTTACCAGGCATCTGCCCTGCAGTCAACCAAATGGAACAGCTTTGATATTCCACTGTCAAGCCTGCCTAAGCTTACAACTAAACAGCATATAGGCCAGATTATATTTGTAGGCACCAGCATCCCCAGCTTTTTTGCAGATAATATTTATTTCTGGCGGTTTGCCACTGCACCAACCACAGCAGCACCAACACCCACTTACGATGCAGTGAGTGTTTTATCAATCTTTAGCGATGCATACACCAATGTAGCCGGTACCGATTTCTTTCCCAATTGGGGGCAGGCTACTGTGGTAAGCCAGCCCACCATTGCAGGCAAAAAAAACCTGCTGTACACAGGGTTAAATTATGAAGGCACACAGTTGGCGGCACCACAAAATGTATCGTCGTTCGGGTTTTTACATATTGATTATTACTCGCCTAACTCCTCGGCATTAAATGTGTTTCTTATTAATTCTGGGGCTGTAACAGGGGGCAATGCAGTGCAAACATCCTTCCCGCTTGCGGTACCTACCAATGGCACCTGGACGAGCGTGGATATACCGCTGTCAAAATTTGCACCAGTGTCTCTAAGCAAAGTAGACCAAATGATGTTTACGGGCAATGGTAACATCTATTTCGGTAATATTTATTTCCACAATTAACAGTACAAGGCGCTATTATTTTAACACCAAAAAATTGAAACGATGAAGTTGATGCCTGCTATAAAATACACTAAATTTTTATTATACAGCAGCACATGCCTGCTGGTGGTTATAAACCTGATGGGCTGTAAAAAGGTGGGGGTACAAACACTGCCAGCGCGAAATTGGACGATGGCATGGAGTGATGAGTTTAACAACGCCGCAGGCGATGCTTTAGACAGTAGCAAATGGAACTTTGATATTGGCAACGGCAGCGGCGGCTGGGGCAACCAGGAGCTGGAGTATTACACCAACCGCCAGAAGAATGTTGCTTTTGATGGCAATGGTAATTTGATGATTACCGCCTATAACGAATCATACAGTGGTTTGGCCTTCACCTCGGGTCGTATAAATACCAAAGCCCGTTTTTCGCAAGCCTATGGCAGGATTGAAGCCCGTATTAAAACCCCGTATGGCCCCGGTATTTGGCCTGCCTTCTGGATGCTTGGCGCCAATGTAGATACCGACACCTGGCCACAGTGCGGCGAGATTGATATTATGGAACTGCGCGGGCAGCAGCCCAATATTGTACACGGCAGCCTACATGGGCCGGGCTACTCCGGCGCCAGCGCCATTACAAAAGCATACGGCCTTGAAAACAGCCGCTTCGATCAGGATTTTCATGTGTTTGCGGTGGAGTGGACGACTGATAAAATAGATTTTTTTGTTGACGATTATTTGTACGAGGAAGTTACCACTGCAAGTGTACCCGGCCAATGGGTGTACGACCATCCTTTTTTCCTGATTCTTAACGTAGCAGTGGGCGGCAACTTTTTAGGGTTTCCAACAGCACAAACGCCTTTTCCGCAAACAATGTATGTTGACTATGTGCGCGTTTACAAATAGTATTTAAACGGATTTGTACAGGAAAAATATTTAACGATGATGCTTTGTTCAAGAATGAAAATACGGTTGCTGGCAGGTGTAACAGCCTTATTGCTTATCAATACTGCGGCCATAGCGCAAAAGCACTACAATAAACTGGTATGGGCCGATGAGTTTAACCAGGAAGGCCTGCCCGACAGTACCAAATGGGGCTACGATACGGCCATGGGCTGCCCTGCCCTTTGCGGCTGGGGCAACAACGAGCTGGAGTATTACACTGTAAAGCGCACAGAAAATGCACGGGTTGAAAACGGCCTGTTAACCATAGAGGCAAGAAAGGAGCAATACGAAAACGCCGGGTACACCTCTGCAAGGCTTGTAGCCAAAACCGGCAGCGGGTGGAAGTATGGACGCTTTGAAATTAAAGCAAAAATACCCGCAGGCCGTGGCATTTGGCCCGCTATATGGATGTTGCCGGATACTGCGCTGCGTGGCGGATGGCCCCATAGCGGCGAAATTGATATTATGGAAAATGTTGGCTACTGGCCCGATACTGTGTTTAGCACCGTACATACCGGTAAGTACAACGGTATGCTGGGTACCCAGCGCTCAAAAGGGTTTAGCGGTAAAAACTTTTCTACCGCTTTTCATGTGTATGGCATTGAGTGGGATGAGAAGGGCATTGTTTTTTTTATTGACCATAAAAAATTTTTCACATTTAAAAACGATGGCTCCGGCACGGAAGCATGGCCTTTTAACACCACTTTTCACCTTTTGCTAAATGTAGCAGTGGGGGGCAACTGGGGCGGCAAATATGGGGTGGACGACACTATTTTTCCGCAAAAAATGGTGGTTGATTATGTGCGGGTATATCAATAACAGGCCGCTGTATTTCAATAACGCATAACTAAACAAACAATAATTTTTATAACCTCTTTTTCATCACTAAAAACTAAAAAAAATGACAAAGTTTTACCTATCGGTGTTTGCTTTTCTATTGCTTTGCTGCCGGGTAAGTGCGCAGCAGGTAATTTTTGACGACAACTACGCCAGTGGCGTAACATTTGTTGGCTTTGGTGGCTCAACAAACGATGTATCTGTAGATAACACTGTTTTTAAAGCAGGTACAGCCTCTCTTAAAGTAGTAGTGCCAGCTAACGGTTACACAGGTGGCGCCCTTGTGCCGTCTGCGCCTGTAGATGTTAGTGCTTACAATGCGGTAACTTTTTGGGCCAAGTCAAATGTTGCAATGACGCTTGATAAGGCTGGTTTTGGCAACAACACCGCCGATGCAAACTACTCAGTTGAATTTGGGTCTATACCTTTAACTACTACGTGGCAAAAATATATTATACCCATACCAGATGCATCAAAGCTAACCGCTTTGTCTGGCCTGTGCCACATGGCACAAGGAGCGTTAAGTG
>CAZRDD010000652.1:0-2949 GCA_964598675.1 uncultured Parafilimonas sp. | reverse complement strand
TTAAAGATGCCGATGCCACGGCCATTTATGGCTCGCGCGGGGCCAATGGCGTGGTGTTGATTACCACTAAAAAAGGCAAAGCCGGGCGTACCAAGGTGGATGCAGATTTTTCTACCGGCCAAAGCCAGGTGGCACGCCGTATTGATTTTTTAAATACACCGGAATATGTAAAACTGCGCCGTGCCGCTTTTGTTGCAGATGGTATTGCGCCAGATGCCGATAATGCGCCGGATTTGCTGGTGTGGGACAGTACTAAAACCACCGACTGGCAAAATCTGCTGATTGGCAATACCGACCCCTTTACCAATGCCCAGGTAAACCTTTCGGGTGGGGATGAACGTACAAGGCTGCTGGTGGGGGCGGGGTACCACGATGAGGGTACTGTGCTTATAGGTGGCGGCTATGATAAACGGGCAAACCTGCATGTTAATGTAGACCACTCATCGCTTGATAAGCGCTTTTTGTTAACCACCAGCCTTACCTACGGTAACGACAACATAAAAACAATTGCCTCCGACCCTTTTTGGTACCTTGCCACTGCACCCAACCAACCGGTGTACGATTCAACAGGTAAAAAGCCTTACTGGCTGGGTGCTGTATCGGAGCAGTATAACCCTGTGGCATACAGGTTTAGCAAAGCCACTACCAAAACCGATAATTTTATTGGCAGCTTAAACCTGCGGTATAAAATTGCCAGTTACCTGGAAGCAAAGGTTGATTTTGGCTACACCAGGCAAAACCAACGCCAGCTATCAACCTTTCCGTCAACTTCGCTTGACCCCAATTACAACTATGGCTACTCCAATTACACCGATTTTGGTACCAGTTACGCCCAATCGTACAGCATTGAACCCCAGTTAAACTTTAGTAAAAATATTGCCCAAAAAGGCAGGCTTGGCGTGTTGCTGGGCGGTACTTTTCAAGAGCGGCAAACGGGCGGGGACTTTATTGAGGGCATTAATTTTTCATCGGATGCGTTGCTGGAAAGCCTGGGTGCAGCAGCCACCATTGATTATAAATCAAGTACCTCAACCGACTATAAATACGCTTCTGTATTCAGCCGTGTAAACTATGCCTGGGATGATAAGTATATTTTTAACGGTGTATACAGGCACGATGGCTCGTCGCGCTTTGGCCCCGATAAAAGGTTTGGCGATTTTTGGTCGGCAGGCGGCGCCTGGATTTTTAGCAAGGAAAAGTTTATTGCAAACGCCCTGCCTTTTGTTAACTATGGCAAGCTAAGGGGCAGCTACGGCTTAACCGGCAACGACCAGATAGGCGATTACCAGTACCTGCAAACCTATACTTCCACTACTTACCCATACCAGAGCAGCCCGGGCTTATACCCCAACAGGCTCTCAAACCCCAACTTCAGCTGGGAGAAGAACAAAAAACTTGAGTTTGCGCTTGATGCTGGGTTGTTTAAAAACCGTGTAAGTTTTACGGTGGCATGGTACCGCAACAGGTCCAGCAATCAACTGGTAAGTTATCCGCTGGCAAGCCAAACGGGCTTTACAAGTTACCAGGCAAACCTTAATGCACTTGTTCAAAACCAGGGCTGGGAGTTTGAATTTACCACTAAGAATATTGTACAAAAAGATTTTCAGTGGTCATCAACCTTCAACATCACTTTTGCAAAAAACAAGCTGTTAAGCTTCCCCGGCCTGGCATCATCATCGTACGCCAACAAATATGTTATTGGCCAGCCCTTAAACCTTATAAAACTGTACCATTTTACTGGCATCAACCCACAAAATGGCGTGCCCGAGGTGCAGGATGTTGATAAGGACGGCGTTTATTCCTACCCCAACGATTATGTAAATGCAGGCACTACCGACCCCAAGTTTTACGGTGGCTTGAGCAACAGCTTTACGTACAAAGGCTTTACGCTTGATGTGTTTGTGCAGTTTACCAAACAAACTGGTTACGGCTACCTGTGGGTATTTTACCAGCCGCCAGGCTTTATGTACAATGTAAGCAGGCAATATGCCACCAATTACTGGCAAAAAGCGGGCGATAAAGCAGCCCACTCCGGGCTTACGGCCACTGCGGGCACGGCTATTTACGATGCCTATTATTACTATTACACCTTCTCCGATGCTACTTTAAGCGATGCATCGTACATAAGGCTTAAAAACGTTTCGTTAAGCTGGCAGTTTCCGGCCAAATGGTTAAAAAAGTTGCCGTTTGAAAATGCAAGGGTGTTTTTGCAAGGGCAAAACCTGCTAACGTTAACAAAATACGATGCACTTGACCCCGAAACACAAACCACAACTCCGGTGCTTAAAACATTTACGGCGGGGGTGCATATTACACTTTAAAAATAAATTTCAATGAAAAAGAAGGTGTTTCCATTACTGGTGCCAGCCACCGTATTAACTATATTCTTTCTGTCGTTTACCTCGTGCCGCAAGTTGGTTGAAGTAAACTCGCCGGTTGACCAGCTAACGCAGGATAAGGTATTTACCGATGCCAGTACCATACAGTCTGCCGTAACCGGGTTGTACAGCTACACATTTACAAGTTCGTTTCCGTTTTACTACGGTACGGAGTTTTACGGGGGCATGATAGCAGATGAACTGTACTACCGGTACAGTTATTACGACAATTATAAAAACAATGCTTACGGCCCCAAAACAAGCAGCATAGGGTATTTTTGGTCGTACCCGTACAAGGTAATATACGAGGCCAACAGTATTATTGAAAACCTGCAGAACAGCACAGTATTGCCCCAGGCTGCCAAAACCCAGTACATAGGCGAGGCTAAGTTTTTTCGTGCATTCGGGCATTTTTTGCTGGCAAATCTTTTTGGCGATGTGCCATTAATCCTTTCAACAGACGTAAGTAAAACAGCCCTGCAGCCCCGCACATCAAAGGATAGTGTGCTGGCGCAGGTAACTGCCGACCTTACGGATGCGGCAGCCGCCCTGCAATCATCCTCCAACCCCA
>CAZRDD010000651.1:0-2960 GCA_964598675.1 uncultured Parafilimonas sp. | reverse complement strand
CTTAACAACTGCGGGTGAATTACATTAGGTAAGTTAGTATAAAAATCAACAATTTACAAATGTTTTTTATACGTTTTTTTTGCCATGCAACTCTCCCATCAATTAAAATGCCCCTAAAAACTGCCACACCAATGGGTTAGCTAAAACCTTGCCCAACAGATAACAGCTTAATGAGTATGCTAACCGCCTTTAAAACCATTAATCATTCAAGCATATTGGCTGCAACCACCTGCCCGGGCAAGCATTTTTTTGATTGTTTTTATATAAGCCATGCCAACGCAGTGGCGCTTTGTATATTTGTACCACCCATGCAGGCATTACAAGAACAAATACCAGTTAATGAGCTATTTAACACCGGCCAGGCAGTTGCGTACGCAGAGGTAATCATACCTCTGGCCTTACCCAAAAATTACACCTGGGCCATACCTGAAAATTTGCTGGCAGCAGCCATACCCGGCGTACGGGCAGAGGTGGTGTTGCGCAACAAAAAATATGCAGGCATTATAAAAAAGGTTTTTACCCAAAAACCAGAGGCTTTTAACCCAAAGCCTATACTTAACATACTTGACACCGAACCAATTATATACCAGCAGCAGCTAAACCTGTGGAGCTGGATAGCCAACTATTATATGTGCGGCGAAGGGGAAGTGATGCAGGCGGCTGTACCATCTAACCTGAAGCTTTCCAGCGAAACCATTATCATTTGGAATGAGGAGCGGGGCGAAGATTTTAGCGACCTTGATGACGAAGAATACCTTGTAGCAGAAGCACTTACCTTGAAGAAGGAACTGCTTATAACAGAAGTGCAACAAATACTGGATGCCAGCCATGTGTACCCTGTTATAAAAAGGCTGTTAGAAAAGAAAGTTTGCTTTGTATGGGAGGAACTGAAAGAAAAATACAAAGCAAAAACCGAAACTTATATAACCCTGCACCATGAGCTGCACAACGAGGTAAAACTAGAACAACTGCTAAACCAATGGGGCAAAACTGCCCAAAAGCAGATGGAGCTGCTGCTCTCCTGGCTTCACCTGTCTAAAACAGAAGGCGAGGTTACCCAGGCTTCGTTGCTAAAAAAAAGCAATGCAACAGCAGCACAGCTAAAAGGCCTTGTTGATAAAAATATACTGGTGCAGGAAAAACGCTCCACCAACCGCATTGTTAGCCTGCCTAAGGATATTAAGATAGACTTTGTATTATCCGACGCGCAGCAGATGGCTGCCGATGATATACTTACCATTTTTAACGAGAAGCAGGTTTGCCTGCTGCATGGCGTAACATCAAGCGGTAAAACACAGGTGTACATTAAGCTTATTGAGCTGTATATTAAACAGGGCAAACAGGTACTCTACATGCTGCCGGAGGTTGCCTTAACCGCCCAAATGATACGGCGGCTGCAAAAACACTTTGGCGGCTATATAGCTATTTACCACCATAAATTTAATGCCAACGAAAGGGTGGAAATTTGGAACAAGGTTAAAAGCGGCGAAACCAAAGTGGTGCTTGGGGCCCGTTCATCGCTTATGTTGCCGTTTAAAAACCTGGGGCTTATTATTGCAGATGAGGAACACGACTCATCGTACAAGCAGCAGGAGCCCGCACCACGCTACCACGCCCGCGATGCAGCCATTTACAGCGCTGCATTATTTAATGCAAAGGTTTTGCTTGGCAGCGCCACACCCAGCTTAGAAAGCTACTATAACGCCCAAACAGGCAAGTATGGACTTGTAACATTAACTGAGCGGTTTGGCAATGTTGCACTGCCCACCATTGAAATTGTGGATGTAAAAAATATAGCCCCGCAGGAAAAAGGGGGTAAGGTAATAGTATCGCCCCGCATGAAGGAGGCCATTGCAGCATCGCTGCAGGAGCATAAACAGGTAATATTGTTCCAGAACAGGCGCGGCTACTCCCCTTACCTTATTTGCGCCGTTTGCGGCTGGATACCCCAATGCCGCAACTGCGATGTTACCCTTACCTACCACAAGGCCAAAAACAAACTGGCCTGCCACTACTGCGGCACTACCTACCCCGTAATTAATACCTGCGCGGCCTGCGGCAGCCATAATTTTAACCAGAAAAATTTTGGTACCGAAAGGATTGATGAACTGGTGGCAGAGGAGTTTCCTCAAGCGCGTACGGCACGCATGGATTATGACAGCGTGAAAGGCAAGCACGACCACGACAACCTGATAATACTGTTTGAACAGCAGAAAATTGACATACTTACCGGTACGCAAATGGTGGTAAAAGGGCTGGATTTTGAACATGTTAACCTGGTGGGTATTATGGATGCAGACGGCATTTTAAACTTTACCGATTTCAGGGTGAGTGAACGTGCCTTTCAACTAATGGAACAGGTGAGCGGCAGGGCTGGCCGCAAAGATGGCAAAGGCACCGTATTGGTACAGGTAAGCAACACCAACCACCCCGTATTACAATTTGTAAAGGCCCATGATTATGAGGCTATGTATGCCTATGAAATAAACAACCGCAAACACTTTTTTTACCCCCCTTTCTCCAGGATAATACAAATTACTTTCAGGCATAAGGATGGCTTTTTAGCGGAAGAAGCAGCCAATATTATGGCACAGGGTTTAAGCAAACATTTTGAAAAAAACATAACCGGCCCGGCGGAGCCTGCCGTTAACCGTATACGCAACCAATTTATATGGGAGCTGCTGCTGAAACTGCCAAAGGATGCGGCCTTTATTCAGCAGTGTAAAACGGAGATACTACAGCAGTCGGTAATTATACAATCAAACAAAAGGTATCGCGCAGTGAGTATTATTGCGGATGTTGACCCTGTGTAAAACTGCTATCCAGTTAAAATGAAGGCAGCTAAAATAATGTTGTTCATTATCGGCTATTGCTATTAAGCAGCTTAAACATAACGGCCTGGTGCACACTACCAGTTTAAAAAGTCCTTTGCTTTGGGGTGGGTTAACAATTTAATTACA
>CAZRDD010000650.1:0-2964 GCA_964598675.1 uncultured Parafilimonas sp. | reverse complement strand
CTGTGTTCATAACGGTTACACTTATTTTGTGTCAACCTATTTCAGGACGAGGCACCTCTTCAACAGAAAGAGGCTGGCCCATTATTACTAACGGACCAGCCTCTTTAAAATATAGTTACTCCAAGCCTCTTTCTATGCAGAAGCAAGTATGTATTAATAATCACCCAGTGTTTCTGGCAACTGCTCCAGCGCTTTTGCAAGCTGGGCATCGTTGGGGGCTATGCCATGCCATTCGTGGCTGCCTTCCATAAAATCAACCCCTTTACCCATGGCTGTTTTCATTATAATAACAATAGGCTTACCCTGGCCGGTTAGGGTTTTGGCTTTATCAAGGGTGGCAACGGTATCATCCATATCGTTTCCGTTCATGTCAAGCACAATCCAGCCAAAGGCTGCAAACTTCTCGTGCAGGTTACCTAAGTTCAGCACTTTATTGGTGGGGCCGTCAATCTGCTGGCCATTCCAGTCAATTGTAGCTATAAGGTTATCAACCTTAAGGTGAGGGGCACTTAAAATGGCTTCCCAGTTCTGGCCTTCATCCAGTTCGCCATCACCATGCAACGAGAACACGAGGTGCTTATCGTTGTTGTATTTTTTTGCAAGCGCTGCACCAATGGCAACACTCATACCCTGGCCAAGGCTACCGCTGGCAATACGTATACCCGGCAGATGCTCATGGGTGGTAGGGTGACCCTGCAGGCGGGAGTTAAGTCTGCGGAAAGTAGCCAGTTCTTTTACATCAAAATAACCGGCGCGTGCCAGCACTGAATAAAAAACTGGTGATATATGCCCGTTAGACAAAAAGAAAATATCCTCGTTTATACCATCCATATGAAAAGCGGGGTCGTGCTGCATGGTTTTAAAATACAATGCAGTTAAAAAATCTGCACAGCCTAACGAGCCGCCGGGGTGGCCACTTTGCACACCATGTACCATCCTTACAATATCGCGCCTTACCTGGCTGGCTATGTCAGTAAGTTCGTTATTTTGTGCCATTCGGTTAATTTTTACTTTTGGCAAAACTAAGGGTTAAAACAATAGTTTTTTATACCCGGCTACGGCATAAATATTTTTTTTATGTAAAATATTTTTTTGCAAGCAGCGTTATAAGCAGTTTAATTGTTATTATAATTAGTTTCGCAATTAAAACAACCTTAATCCTTAGAAAGGCTTAACCTAAAAAAAATTCCATGATACAAGTAGCTGCAGCTATTCTTATTGCCTATCTTGTTACGTTCTTTTTGATGCCGTTTATTATTAACCTTGCTAAACAAAGCAAGTTATATGATGTACCGGACGAAAGAAAAACGCATAATTACCTTGTTTCTTCATTGGGGGGTATTGGCATTTTTACCGGCCTGGCCATAAGCCTGCTGCTAACATCCGACTTTAAAAACAGCAATGCAGAGTTTCAATATTACCTGGCAGCCTTTTTCATCATCTTTATAATTGGTGTAATTGATGATATTTTTGTACTGCCACCCTGGAAAAAAGTAATAGGGCAATTGATAACCGTTTTTGTAATTATGTTTAAAGCCCACCTGCTTATTACAAACCTTTATGGTTTTTTAGGTATAAACCAACTTAACATAGTGGCATCCTACACCATAACTTTTTTTGCCATTATGTTAATAGTGAATGCTTTTAACCTGATTGACGGGATTGATGGGCTTGCAGGTTGCCTTGGGCTGGTAGCAAGTGTACTTTTTGCGCTGTTTTTCCTGATAAACCATAATTTTTCCTACGCCATTCTTGGTTTTTCTTTGGCAGGTGCCATTTTATCATTCCTGGTATACAACTTTCACCCGGCGCGAATTTTTATGGGCGATTCTGGCTCAATGCTGATTGGCCTTGTAAATACGGTGCTTTTTTTAAAATTTGTTAATACCGGCAATACTGTTACCGATTACCCAGTACCATGCGCCCCGGCCATAGGTTTTGCCATATTAATTATACCTCTTATGGATGTATTAAGGGTTTTTTGCCTCAGGCTATCCAAGGGCAAATCGCCCTTTTCGGCAGACCGTAACCATATACACCACCTATTGCTCAACAAAGGTTTAAACCATGCTTCGGTAACATTATTGCTGTTAGGCTTAAGCCTGGCATTTGCCTCCTGCACTTTTTTATTCAGGCATTTTAATATAAATGTTTTGTTTGCAGCACAGATATCTTTGTTTTTTGTTTTTATAGTCATTTTTCAATATCCCTCACCAAGAAAAAAATCTCTTCGTGTAGTATCAAGGCGCGATGAGCAACCTGTTACGGGAAAGATTGAGGTTTATTCCCTTTATACCCAAAAAGAAACATCAGCAGTTAAAGAAGAGTAATAATAAAAACCAAGCGGCTGTATTTGCCTGGTTTTAGGGCCTGCATCAGGCGAGGTGAGTTATTTATAGCAAGATTACCCATACCCCAAAACTAAATCGGCTTTAAAATTGAATGGATTTATTAGTTTTGCGGCACTAAAAAAAACAATATGTCAGAAGACCTTGACCTGGTATTGGATTACACGGAGTCTTCCATGAAAAAGGCTATCAACCATCTTGAAACGGAATTAACCAAAATACGCGCAGGAAAAGTAAGCCCCACCATGCTGGATGGCTTAACAGTTGATTACTATGGTGCGCCCACCCCCATTAACCAGGTGGCAAACCTTACGGTGCTTGATGCCCGTACACTAAGCATACAACCCTGGGAAAAAAAGATGCTTGCGCAAATTGAGCGCTCCATTATGGGTGGCAATATTGGCGTTACCCCGCAAAACGATGGCAACCAGATAAGGTTGTTTATGCCACCACTTACCGAGGAAAGAAGAAGAGAGCTTTTTAAAAGGGCTTCGGCAGAAGGAGAGCAATCTAAAGTAGCTATCAGGAATATACGCAGGGAATCAATTGAAGAAATAAAAAGCCTGCAAAAAGACGGCCTGAGCGAAGATGCCGCAAAAGATGCAGAAAAAAGCGT
>CAZRDD010000649.1:0-2965 GCA_964598675.1 uncultured Parafilimonas sp. | reverse complement strand
CACCACCGCAGAATCTTTACAGCCATACTGGTTGGCAATAAGCACCTGGTACCTGGCCGAATCCTTCACCTGCAGGGTGGGGTTGGGTATGGTGGGGCTGCTAAGGTTGGTAGCGGGTGACCACCAATAGGTGCCGCCGCCGCTGGCATCAAACTGTATTTTATTACCCTCGCATACATTAAAGCTTGTGGTTACCTGCAAGGTTACCGATGGCGATACGCTAACGTATACCGAGTCGGTAGTGGTGCAGCCATAATCGCTAATGGCAATTACTTTGTAAAGGCCGGTATCGGCATACTGTATTTTGGTAATAACGGCCTGGCTGTTTATTGAGGTATAGCCATTGGGGCCAAGCCACAGGTAGGTTACGCCACCTTTTATAAAGGGCATGGTAGCATCCTTATTAAAACACGCCGAAACATACGTAACAGGCTGCTGCTTTGGTGCGGGGTGTACCCCTACCCAAATGGGTGCAGAAGCCACACGGCATTTGGGGCTGCTAAAATTAACATCCTCGGCTACTATTATGCGGTACATTTTAACGGTATCGGTAAAGCGGGGTATGGCGTAGGTGCTGTTAACAGCCCCCGGCACATCCTGCCAGGTTTGGCCGGTATCAAGGCTTACCTGCCAGCCGGTTTTGGGGTTGTTAAAACCCAGGTAACTGGCTTTTAAAACAAAAGGGTTTTTATAGCCATCGCACACATCAATAAAAGGTAAGGTATCGTTATCAAGCGTAACGGTAACCTTTGTACCGCAGGGCCTTAAAGTAATATCATCAAGGGCAAATACGGCCCCGCACCCAAATGCCTTGCCCGTAATGGTAAGTGTTACGGGTGTTGGGCTGGCCGGGGTTGTAAAAAATAGCCCGTACTGCTTCCAATCAACAAACCCTTCGGTGGCTATGCCCCCGGTGTTATAGGTTTGTAATACCGCCCCCTGGGCATCGGTTACGGTAAAGGTTAAATTGGGCTGTTCGGCACTGCCACCACAGGTGGTGCTCTGCATCATATTGGCTATAAAGGCCGAAAACTGGTAGGTGATGTTGCCGCAAAGTCCCCCTGCTTTTGCGGTGTATACCAGCCCGCTAAAGCCGCTGCCGTTAATCAGCATCTCGTTACTGTGCTGGTTTTTTGATATAGTGCGCGTATGGTCGCCACCGGTAGGTTGCCAGGGGCCATTGGCTTTGCACCCAAAAATAAAATTGGTTAATAAATATTCGCCGGGGCCGGGGCAACCGTTTGCCGCTGCCAGCCCGGTAACCCCCTGGGGCAGTGCGCCATTGTTATCAAAACTTTCGGTAAAAACGGCGTCGCCAATACTGCCTGCACAAAGTTGCGCCCGTATTGCCACAGGCATTATGCACAGGCAAAATAACAGGGTTATCAGGCTTTTATGGCTTGGTATCAGCTTATGTGTCAGCAACAGTGTTTAATATATTTATTGGCGCTTGCGATAAATGTAACATTATAAACGGAAATGGCTTTGATTTTTATTACTAACCCCGCTAAATTGGGTACAAAGCATTAACAAAGCATCGCTTGTTATGCTCAACGTTAGCAAAGCGCTTTCAGGGTGCTTAGTCTCTTATTGGCGTTTGCCCACCTGCAAGGGTTTTAACACGAAGAAGAAGGCCTGCGGCAGCATGTGCCGGTGTGAGACGGGCTATTATTAAACCTTAAAAGTGGTGCTTTACTTAATAGGTGGAGAGCAAAAACGCTTTTTAGCTTATAGAACACTACGGCGAACAGGGAATTCAATCCTAATTTTCCTCAGCCATCAACGATAATGTATCCTCAACGCCCCAAACACCCGAAGCCTGGATTAGCTCATTTGCAAGCCTAAATGAAATTCCAAGTTCTTGCATTAAAAGAAATGACATTCGAAGAGGCAAAAAACCCATATCTCTTAACGCAATTAAAATTTTATGTAGTGAATCCAAATCTTCCTTCACATAATTGTTTCTAAAATACAATACAGCTTCTTCTGGGATTATTTGTTGATTTTGCATAGACAAAAATTAATAAATCAACTTAACAAGCATATTAAAATAACGACACTATTTACTTTATAATGCTTTTACAAAAAAAGATATATCGTCCTTGTACAATTACAAAATTAAATTAATACCTTTTCAGACACATTTCCCAAGAAAAATTTGAAAACCTATGGCGATTTCAAATTTATTGTGAATGATCTTGAATGGCGATTGTTTACCGCAGCGCATTCTGCACAGTCTCCTTTTTTATATGCATTTAAACTCTCTTTTTGCAATAACCGCCGAAGTACAGGATCAATAGCCTTCCCTTTGGCCGGTAGCCAGAGCATTGATATCAACCTGTGCCACGAATTCACTAAATTTATATTTGAAAAAATCAAGGGTAGTTGAGTCATTTACGCAATAGAATCTAATTAATCTGGCCCAATCAATATCGTCTTTAGTGTTATAGTGAGAATTAATGAACCCCTTAAATTGCCTCAAAAAATTATCAATTTCATCAAAAACAACGGAGTAATCCGAGCAGGCCATTTTATAGCCATAAATCATTAGGCTGATATCCTCTACATTATTTATTAAAAACATTCCAGGTTTATTGGAAATAACATTAACAAAATTTAGGAATTTACTAATATTATCACTCATACTTGTTATTTAACATGTTTTGCATTCTTTATTAAGTTTTCGCCGCTGATTAATTGACATCCGTTACCAGCTGCTACAGTATTTAATTTACACCCATCCAACAAAGAGCCTATGAATTATTTATTCACCATTTTTGATGATAATAGTTTATGAAAAAATAATGTAAAAAAAAAGAAAGAAACATGGATACCACAAATAATAATCCTAACCAAAGAACAATTCTTTTCTTCTTCTTTATTCTTAATTTATCTTCTTCATTCAAGTCTATATTTAAAGAGCCCTTATAATTTTTATAATTTATTAGTATTATACCAGCTATGT
>CAZRDD010000648.1:0-2966 GCA_964598675.1 uncultured Parafilimonas sp. | reverse complement strand
CGGCACATACACCTTTAAAGTTAAAGCAGCCAATAACAGTAAAGTATGGAACGAAAAAGAAACAGTGCTGGTTATTAAAATACTGCCACCCTGGTGGCTTAGCATGTGGGCATACATTGTGTATACAATAGCCGCAGCGGGCATGGTATATTACATTATACACAGTTACCACCTGCGTGCAGAAGAAAAAAACAGGCGAAAAATTGAACAGCTTGAACTGGCAAAAGAAAAAGAACTTTTTGATGCTAAAATGGAATTTTTTACCAACGTGGCACACGAAATAAGAACACCGCTTACCCTTATTAAAGGGCCTATGGAAAAAGTGATACGCAAAAGCGATGAGCTGCCCGAAATAAAGAGCAGCCTTAAAATTATGGAGCGTAATACCAACAGGCTTATTAACCTTACCAGCCAGTTGCTCGATTTCAGGCAAACAGAAATAAAAGGCTTTAGCCTTAATTTTGTTAAGGCCAACGTTACCGAGATGCTTGATGAAGTATGCACAGAATTTAAGCCGCTGGCGGAACAAAAAAATGCAGTGCTGGAAATTGATATACAACCATTGCCGGTATACGCATACCTGGATATTGATGCTTTTACAAAAATATTGACCAACCTTTTGAGCAACGCTGTAAAATACTCCACAGGTAAGGTGGGTGTAACACTGTTGCCACCTGGTGAAAACAATAACCAGTTTACCATTGTATTTAAAAACGACGGCTATATTATACCCTTTGATATGCGGTATAAAATTTTTGAGCCTTTCTTCCGGCTGAAGGAAACACAAAAACAGTGGGGTACCGGTATTGGCCTGGCACTCGCCCAATCGCTGGCGCACCTGCACAGCGGCCAAATTGTTTTGCAGCAACCGCAGGATGGCATGAATATTTTTTACCTTATTTTACCGGTGCAGCAAAGCGGGGGCTTTAGAGAAAACAACGAAAATAAGAAAGGCGTTTTAATAACAGCCACAAACAACGATTGATGAAACCAGTATTGCTTTTGGTAGATGATAACGAAGAAATTTTAGAATTTATTGAGAGTGAACTCAATGAAAAGTATACCATTGTAAAAGCCTTTAACGGCGCAGCAGCCATTGCCCTGCTTAAGGAAGAAGCCGTACAGTTAATAGTAAGCGATGTAATGATGCCTGTTATGGATGGGTTTGAATTATGTAAAATAATAAAAACAAACTTTGAGTACAGCCACATACCCATTATATTACTTACAGCAAAAAATACAATGCAATCAAAAATTGAAGGGCTTGAACTGGGTGCCGATGCCTATATTGAAAAGCCATTTTCGCCGGAATACCTGCGGGTACAAATTGCCAACCTGCTGGCCAACCGCAATAAAATAAAAGACTATTATGCAAAGTCGCCGCTGGTACATATTAAGAGTATTGCCCATTCAAGGGCTGACGAAACTTTTCTTGAAAAACTAAACGAAGTTATTTGCAACAACCTTGAGGACGAAGAACTGGATGTTGATAAATTAGCCAATTACCTTAACATGAGCAAGCCCACCCTGTACCGCAAAATAAATTCAATCTCCAACCTTACCCCTAACGAGCTGATAAACATAACGCGCCTGAAAAAGGCAGCGCAGTTACTGGCCGATGGCCAATACAAAATTTATGAAGTAGCCGATATGGTAGGCTTCGGCTCGCAAACAAATTTTGGCCGCAATTTTGCCAGGCAGTTTGGCTTAACGCCATCGCAATATCAAAGCTCTAAACTAAGCGGCAACCAGGAGGGGTAAGATGATGAAACTAATAATTTTTTTCCATACAATACTGAAGCGGAACAGTAGTCTCCGTGTTCAATAACGGTAACGTATTCAGCACTGTAATATTACTGAATAAAAATGACCGCGTGTTAGCCCCGCGCAGCTAACTTGGGTTGCAGGGCGGTTTTATTATGCCATAATTCTTTCCTGTTCCCTAAATTTTTCTACACCGCTCGTCAGCTTTTTCGCTTGATGCATAATTTATTAATAATCCACCACTTAGCGTAACAACCTGTACTACTAAGTATTGGGACTAATTATAGTGATTTAAGCTATCGATTATCAGGTGTTATTTTTTCAATCTCTTAAACTCAATAAACTTGCAAAATCATATTGCTATTGCCGCAGAAGACATTTACATATAAGGATTAATAATTGCCTAATGCGTAAGATGGTATATCGCTTTTGTTTTTCATCCAATAGATGCTTGGTACATCAGGTTTCCAAACTACGGGGATTAGCACATTACTTTATCATTAAACCCATTACCAGTTTCAAACAGTCTATTTTTCAACATTCACATTTTAAAGCAGTGCACAACCTTTTTCATCACATTAAAATTTGGGCAACAGGCTAACATACAAAACTGCTCAATATTAAGTTTCCCGGCTATGCTACTTGCAGTTGTTTTGTTGGCTTTACTCAGGCCTAACAGGTTTAAAGCCCCAATAGCGGCTAAAAAACCAACAACCTTACCATGTAAATAACCAGTGCTGCCTTTGTATCTACCAATCGGTCTGCTCCGGTGTTAAATGCATTTCTAAAATCCTTATAATAATTTCCGGTAGCGGGGCTGCTATAACCCGTATATATTTTATCTGTATTACCGTGTTTACCAATAAAAATGATGGCAATGCCCAATGAATCCAGATTAGCCGCTAAACTTTGTGTTTAACAATGTAAAGGTATGTGCAGCTTTCTTAAAAAAATAATCCTGCCATTTACCCCATTTAGCAATGAGAATTGCTTTTTACCGTACTCTTGTACAACGCAACGGCAGCAGGGCTGCCCCTGCGGCAAAAGCAGTAACAATGAAAAAGAACCTGATACTTTGTTTGTTTTTATATGCGGTAACAGCCGGTTTGCATGCGCAAAAGGTTATGCCTTTGTACAGCGGGGCCATACCCAATGCGGTGCCCAATACCATGAAGGAGGATACCCTGCAGTGGGATGGTAAG
>CAZRDD010000647.1:0-2976 GCA_964598675.1 uncultured Parafilimonas sp. | reverse complement strand
CGTATACGCTGCCAGGAAGGCCGGTATCAGCACATCCTGCGCGTAGCGGCCATAACCTGCTGCCGTACCATCACCATTAAACTGGGCCGATGCGGGCAGCTTTTGCCAGTAAGGGTTAGACTGGGCCAGCCTTTGCGATATGATAAGCCTGTTGTTTTGAAACTTTTTAAAAGTGCCTGAAACCTGGTTAGGGTTGTAGCTGCCAAACAGCGTATTAAAGCTTATGTACGATACACTAAACCCACCGCTGGCATACGGGCTAAGGTGACTGAATTGCCCGCTGCCTGTAAGGTCTTTAAACAGCTCGGTGTATTGCTTGCTGAATGTTTTTTCAATGTTCAGGTCAACCGTAAATTCTTTAACAGGCTCCAATTGGGCGGCAAAGCTAAAATGCTGGTCGGTGCTTTGCTGAAAGAACAGGTTAAAGGTGGTATCGCGCGTTATGGCCCCTTCCCTTGCTTTTTGGTTAAGCCAGTTTGAGTCTGGCTGTTTGCCAAACACATAGGCAAGGCCGGGCTGCATGCTGCTGAAGTTTTGGCCCAAAAGCTTTGTACTGTCCTTATAACCTGGTACACGGCTGTTGTAGTTTTCGCTGTAGTTTACCTGTACAGATTTAACCATGGTAAGCAACTGCCCGGCAGCCCTTACAGGTGCGCTTATATGTATGGGCCCCGATGCTTCCTGTTTCGCTTTGCGGGCAGCGCGTTTTTGCCTGCGCCATTTGCGCAGGGCGGTTCTTTTGGCTTTGCCTTTCAAGCCTTTAATAACTTCTTCCCGCGTTTTAATTTTATTAATGGTGTCGTTAGGGTTATTCTGGTCAGGCCCGGCATTGTCTGGTTCGTCAGGTGGTGGCGGGCTGCTCAGGGCTTGTAAAAATTTAGATTTTCCGTAAAGTTTCGCAAAGTCAAACCGGCCCTGAAAATTATTTTGCTGGCTGTTTTCAATGGTATTGCCAAGGTTTACGGCCAGCAGGCTTGCACCAATCCAGTTATAGGTGGTAGTGTAGCTGTAAGTAGCCGTTATCCAGTCCGTTAGCGGAAACTTGCTTAATGGCAGGTTGTAACTTAACGAGCCGCGTTGCTGGTACATGGTGTTTCTGCCACCTTTAAAAAAGTTGCGCCTTACTGTATCGCGTTTGGCTTTGGTGTTAAGCAGGCCAAAAGGCTGGTCTACAGTGGCATTGTTGGTGGCATTAAAATCAAGGTTAAGGCTGCGCGAGAGGTCCCATTTAAGGTTATAATACCTGTCGAACGTAAAGAAGTTGTTGTAGGAGCTGTCTGCTTTTTGTACACTGTCTCCATACACATTTACCACACGGGGTATATAAAGGCCGGTTTGCCGGTTAATATCAGTCCTGAAGCTTATCAGCGATGGGGTAAGGTTAAAATTAAAATCTTTTGCCAGCGAATACCACTGCGATTTTGATTTGATGGCCTTTTTAAACGGCTGTACAAATTTTGGGTTACCGCTATACGTATAGCCAAACCCGCCCCTTTGTGTAACAAGGCTGTTTCTGGTGATGGTTGGGCTGGTTTGCAGGTAACTGGTAACGGAATAGCTGAAATCGAAATTGCTGATGCTCCATAGTTTTGGCCGCTTGCCGGTTTGCCCAAACCGCACATTGGTAAAGTTGAGGGTTTTTATAGTGGTTTGGTCAACCGCTGCGTTACGCACAGAATCGCGTTTTGCACCCGCCTTAGACAGTTTGTATTTATACAGTACATCCTGGTCGTAGGGGTCGTAGCGGGGGGTAAAAACCGTTTTGTCAATACTTGCATATACTGGTATGGTAATGCCCGCTTTTTTGGGCAGCAGTTTGCCTGCATCAATATTGGTGGCAATATCAAACTGCGTCATGTCGTTCATGGCACGCTGGTTTACGCTTTGCTCCAGCGAGCCAAACCCGTATGTGTACATGTTGGCCGATACGGAAAGGGTACCCAGGTCGGCAAGCTGCATGTTTATTTTACCTAAGGCAGACCAACCGCCGGTTTCATCAATATCCGACAGCCTTAGTTCATCCACCCAAACCTCTGCATTAAGCAGGTAGTTATTATCCTTGCGGGCATTTTGTATGGCTACTAAAAAGCCCTGTACCTCGCCCAGGTTGGGGTTACCCATTACCGAATAGGTTTTGTTGCCTACAACCTCCCTGTAAATTTTGGAAAGGGAGTAACCAGCGTTGGCGTTTCTTCTTATTTTTAACTGTACAAGGTCGTTCAGCGAGAAATCGAGGTTATTTACCGTTGGCCATATTTGGGCGGCGGTTGCACTGGTATTGGGTAATGTAACCGCAAGGGGTATCCTTACTTCGTAGTAGTTGGTAAGGTAATCCTGCCCTATGCGTACAATGGCATACAAATCACTGTCTGCCACGGCGTGTTGCCCTATAATTGATTCCGCATGCACAAACATCGACATCTGGCCGTATTTCCGCAGGTCAAGGTTTACTGATTTAAACACGGCCCTTGCATCGCCTTTCTCCAGGTTATGCACCCTAAGGCTCATAGACTGCTCGTTTTGCAGCAGGTTAACACCGTTGTTGCTTAAAATCTGCACCCTTTCAATACCGGGGGGTATTTTATAAGGTATAGGGGTACGGCTGCTGTTTTGCTCAATATTTACCGACAGTACATCAAAACTGGTGTTTGTGTTGGTGGGTATGGGGGAGTAGGCCCCAACAGTATCAAGCTGGTAGGTAAACGTTCTCCACTGGTTGCGCACCAGGTTAAGCGATGCAAAACGCATGGTTACTGAATCCTGGAAGCCGGTAAGGTACATGCGCAAAAAGCGGATGGATTTAAAGTCGGGTATGTTGCCAATGTTGGCAGTAAACTCCTTTACCGGTACACGGAAGAGGTACCAGTTTTCCTGCGTGCTGGTGCCGTTTGCCAGCCTGGGCGTAATAACCCTTTTATCGGTAATGTATTTGCTTGTGCCTACATCCATGCCTGGCTTAAGGTCAATGGCATATTC
>CAZRDD010000646.1:0-2980 GCA_964598675.1 uncultured Parafilimonas sp. | reverse complement strand
TAGCGCAGTTGCTGGAAGGCAATGGGGTGGTTTGCCATTTTCACTCAAAGCTTATGCAGAAGGAGCCCAAAGTGGGCGGTGCCTGGGAGTGGCACCAGGATTATGGTTACTGGTATAAAAACCAGTTTATGTACCCCGGCCAGCTGATAAGTGTAATGACGGCCCTTACCCCCGCCAACAAAGCCAACGGGTGCCTGCAGGTAATAAAGGGCAGCCATAAGCTTGGCAGGCTTAACCACGGCTTTGCCGGTGAGCAGGTTGGTGCCGATATGGTGATGGTAAACAATGCCCTTAAAACCCTTGAGCTGGTGTACTGCGAGCTGGAGGCGGGCGATGCACTGTTTTTTCACCCCAATTTGCTGCACCGCAGCGAGGCCAACTTGTCCGACTATCCGCGGTGGTCAATCATATCGTGCTACAATGCACAGTCAAACCCCGCCTACAACGAAACCTCCACCGCCTGGAAGGTGCCGGTACTGGAAGTGCCTGACGAAGCCATTTTGCAGTGGGATGCAGAATCCCTCTCCAATGCCGACTTTCTAAAAAAAGAAAACGACCCTGCATTAAAAGAAACCGGCTGGGAAAAAGAAGTGGCGGTGCAGTAGGGGGAGGTATTCATTTTTTGTGTTATAGAGGTTAAGGGGATTGCGCCAGATGTTTGTCTGGATTTAATAAGCCCTCCAGAGAATTAAGCGTCTGCGTTTCTCTGGAGGGCTTATAGGTTTTATTTAACTTTACATAAAGCTTTGGTAAGCCAGGGCTAAATTAAGACTATCGTGGAAAAAATTATCTGCACCATTATATTTTGTATAATATCAATGGTTTACATATACTGCTTTGTTAAATTTAAATCTTTAACCAGTGAGTTAATAAGACTGTTTCCCGGCACAAAATACAGGATGGGTGGTATTGGCATAAGGCCGCTAAGGCTGGCATATAAAAATGCAGAAGATGAAATAGTTAAGAATAAAATAGGTAAAGCGATTTTATATCATTCTATTGCAATGAAAACTGTTTATATTGGCACTGGAGTAACGATTTTAACGATGATTCTTTTTGCCAGATAACTTTAAACTAAATAGTGTTTCGGGCTCGATTAAGAGCTCTTTAAGAAGAAAAATGTAGACGCTTTCTTATCTTCATAGAATCCTTTTGTCCGTCGTGCGATGCTCCAGTGTGATAAGAATGGATTACTAAACATTGAAATCATATAAATTATGAAGCCAGCTATCGGCCTGTTTTTAATGTTGGTGAATTTAATGCTTTATTCGTGTAGCCCTAAAAACGAAAACAATAATATTTGTAATGGAAGTAATACTTCTACCAGTCAACAGGAAAGTATAGTTAAGGATATTCCATTTGACAAAACAGGTAAGCCGTTATTTTTTAATGGTCAAAAATATATTGATTCTCTTTTGGGGTTGTGTACAATTACTGATGGTTTTGATGAATGGCAGGTTAGAATAGCTTATTACTTTTCCAGAAACGATACAGTTCAATATTTATTAATGTCAAGGTCCGGGGGCGATTTTCTTTGTAAATTGTATACTGTCGTTCTTAATACTGATATCAAGAATCAATCCTTAAGCTCAATACAATCTCACGTTATTAATTTAGCGCCCAAAACTACCTGGAACCAGTTTGAATCCGAATTATTTGCTACTCAAATCAAAGACTTACCTGATGATAGCAAGATTGAAGACTATCCCCAGGTAATGGATGAAGACAGGGTTATTGTTCAAATTGCTACGCCCCAAAAATATCGCCTGTATAGTTATAGTACGCCACAAGTTGCCGAAAATTCAATTCCGCAAGCTAAACAGATGCTTCAAATACTAACATTGTTAAAAACAGAATTTGGTTTCAACTGGTTGAGATGGTACGTTAAATAAATTGGCATAGAGGGTCATATTTATTGTTTAAGTGCTGATAGGGATTTGATGCGTAAATCCCACTGTATTAAGTTCTCTGGAAAAAAGTACGCTGGTAGTTTTAATTAGCGCAGCATAACTTCATGGCTTTTCGTGGATTTTCTTATAATAGCAGGGGATTTAAGAGGGGTAATCTTTCACTTCATATTCCTTACCCGCTTTTTCCAAAATTTTTTTTACGGCCTCGTTTTCTGACGAATAGTATAGCCCAATGCTGCCTGTATGGTGAAAGTAAAAAAAGAAATCATACTGGTTATGGTAAAATTTTGGACTATACGGGGCTGTATGATTAATGATACACCTTAAAATGATGGTTAAGAATTTATCCCAATCGTTACATTCGCAGCTTCCCGAAAACCCGATCTCTATATCGGAATCTTTTAACATTTGAAGATAATTTCCCGTCTCTATTGATTTGCCTTCAATTTCATAGTCGTATTCATTTGTGCTGATGTTCCATGTGTCTAAACAAAAGTCCCACCAATAACTATCGTATATTAGTATTTCATTTTTTATGTTTCCGAAAAGAGAATAAAATAACAACACTAATTCATCAACTGTATCTTCATTATTGATCACATAAATCTCTTTTCTGATTCCGGCACTGTTAGGTAAGAAGGTTATGTCTACCCATTTAAATGGGAAATTAGAAGTAGTTAGTTTTTGAAGAATTTTCATTTTACTGTATTCGAATGAGTGAAGATTGGTAGATATGCTCTTAAGAATTACCGAATCAAATTTTATCCACCCTCACCACTCCCACAACACACCCTACCTATTCATCAAAAGCGCACCCTCTCTTATAAAAGATAAACCTCACCACTAAAGTATTACAAAAAACCATATTGGGTAAAATCAATATTTACATGTCATTTATACAATTCTGCAATAAGCATAAGTGTTTGAATGATAGTAGCTTACTGCTGCTTAGTGTGGTATAAATAAGTGGTGGCCTATGCTTAACACATGCCGCTTTAACATTTCTGCAACAAATTTAATATTGTAAAAAAGCGCTTTGGCACATTTTATGGCATAGGTGTATTGTAATT